>NZ_VRUT01000114.1:0-16020 GCF_008039465.1 Methylobacterium sp. WL120
TGCCCCTGCCCCCGCCGCGCCCGGCGCAGTTCGCCGGCCTCGGCAACGTCGGCATGGCGAGCCTGTCCACGAGCCTCGCGGCGGTCTCGGACCGGCCCGCGCCGCGCCCGGCCAACCGCCTCGTCCCGGCCGACGCCGACGCCAAGGCGCAGCTGCGGGCACTGTTCGCCACGGTCTCGATCGAGTCCGACGCAGCCCATCCGGCGAGCCGCGTCGCCCCCGTCCGCGTGGCGCAGACTCGCGCACGCGCCGACGCGGCGCCCGCCGGCGTCGTCGCCGCCTCGCCGGACACGGTGACGACGCGTTTCGGCCGCCGCAGCCCCGGCGACGACCTCACGGCCGTGCGCTTCACGGGCTCGGCGACCCGGGCGGTTCCCGGTACGCGCTGAATGAGAAGTCTTGCGTCCTCGGCGCTCGCTCAGGGCAGGCGGCGGCCCTGGGTGACGCTCATCGCCGAGACCAGGGTCGCGGCGTAGCCGCCGTCGGCGCCGGCGACGCGGGCGGCGTCGAGGCTGCTCTGGGACGCCACGGCGAAGCCGATCACCCCGAACAGCGTGCCGGCGCCGACAAGCCACAGGTAGGCCCGCGCGACCGCCTTCGGGATCGGCACGGTACGGGGGTTTTCCCCGAGATAGAGCTGCGACGAGGACGAGTCGTTCATGGCCGGCGTTCCCGCGGATGACTGACGTCCGGGCGGACCGTCGATCGCTCTCGCGCATCCGATTCGCCACTATCATCCAACGCAGGCCTAAGGCAGAGGTTCGCCGGCCCGGTTCCGTTATTTCCGCAGGTTTTTTTCAGGTGGTTGACGGCGGGTTGCCGGAGGCGCCGATGCGGCTCGCTCTCCTGTCCGGCCCATCCCATTCGTTGATGGAGTACAGCTTCGGAACAGGCGCGGGTTTCCCCTCTCCCCGCTTGCGGACAGAGGCCCGGCTGCACCTCGTCGTGCAGCCGGGAAGCGAGAGGCGAAGCCGAAGCGACGGTGAGGCGGCGCGAACGGAGGAGCCTCTTTCGTTCGAGCCCCCTCACCCTCGGCTGCCGCCTCGCTTCGCCGACGACGAGGTCGGCAAAGCCCTCTCCCCGCAGGCGGGGCGAGGGGATGCGCGCATAGCGAGCCGCCAGAAGCAGCGATCTGTGAATTCTCGCCCGTCCGGGAGAAGGGATTCGCGCCGGGATCGGCGCCGGCGGCGATGGTCGAGCCTCGCGAAAGCCCCCCTAGCCTTCCTTCGCCGAGACCTTGCCGAGGGCGGCCTGCGCGGCGGCGAGGCGCGCGATCGGCACGCGGTAGGGCGAGCACGAGACGTAGTCGAGGCCGACCTCCTGGCAGAAGCCGATCGAGGCCGGATCGCCGCCATGCTCGCCGCAGATGCCGAGCTTGATGTCGGGGCGGACCGAGCGGCCGCGCTCGACGCCAATCCGCACCAATTCGCCGACGCCTTCCTGGTCGATGGTCACGAACGGGTCGGCGGCGAGGATGCCCTTCTGCGTGTAGGGCCCGAGGAAGGTCGCCGCGTCGTCGCGGGAGATGCCGAGCGCCGTCTGCGTGAGGTCGTTGGTGCCGAAGGAGAAGAACTCCGCCGTCACCGCGATCTCGTTGGCCTTCAGCGCGGCGCGCGGCAGCTCGATCATGGTGCCGACCTGGTAGTCGATCGCCTTGCCGGCCTCCTCCGACACCGCCTTGGCGGTGGCGTCGATGCGACCCTTCACGATGTCGAACTCGGCGCGCGAGAACACCAGCGGCACCATCACCTCGGGGGTGACCGGCGCCCCGGTCTCCTGCGCCGCCTGGATAGCGGCCTCGAAGATCGCGCGGGCCTGCATCTCCGCGATCTCGGGGAAGGCGATGGCGAGGCGGCATCCGCGGAAGCCGAGCATCGGGTTGAACTCGGAAAGCTCGCGCATCCGGTGGCGGATCTTGTCCTCCGCGATGCCGGTGGCGTCCATCACCTCCCGTACCTCGGCGTCCGAGTGCGGCAGGAACTCGTGCAGCGGCGGATCGAGCAGGCGGATCGTGACGGGCAGGCCCGACATGATCGTGAACAGCTCGACGAAGTCCTGGCGCTGGTAGGGCAGGATCTTGGCGAGCGCCGCGCGGCGGCCTTCCGCGTCGTCGGACAGGATCATCTCGCGCACCGCGATGATGCGGTCGCCCTCGAAGAACATGTGCTCGGTCCGGCAAAGGCCGATCCCCTCCGCGCCGAAGTCGCGGGCGGTGCGGGCGTCGGTCGGGGTGTCGGCGTTGGCGCGCACCTTCATGGTGCGGTAGGCGTCGGCCCAGCCCATCAGGGTGGCGAAGTCGCCCGACAGCTCGGGCGCCAGCATCGTCACCTCGCCCTGGAGCACCTGCCCCGTCGAGCCGTCGATGGTGATGCGGTCGCCGGCCTTGAGGGTCACGCCGCCGACGGACAGGGTCTGCGCCTTGTAGTCGATCCGGATCGAGCCGACGCCCGAGACGCAAGGCTTGCCCATGCCGCGGGCGACGACCGCCGCATGGCTGGTCATGCCGCCGCGCGTCGTCAGGATGCCCTCGGAGGCGTGCATCCCGTGGATGTCCTCGGGGCTCGTCTCGATGCGCACGAGGATGCACTTGCGCTCGGCCTTGCGCAGGGTCTCGGCGTCCTCGGAGTTGAACACGATCTCGCCGGTGGCGGCGCCGGGCGAGGCCGGCAGCCCTTGCGCGATCACCTTGCGCTCGGCCTTCGGGTCGATCGTCGGGTGCAGGAGTTGGTCGAGGGCGCCGGGCTCGATCCGGCTGATCGCCTCCTCCTGCGTGATCAGGCCCTCGCCGGCCAGATCCACGGCGATGCGGAGCGCCGCCTTGGCGGTGCGCTTGCCGTTGCGGGTCTGGAGCATCCAGAGCTTCCCGCTCTCGATGGTGAACTCCATGTCCTGCATGTCGCGGTAGTGCTTTTCGAGGATCTCGTAGATCCGCGTCAGCTCGGCGTAGGATTCGGGCATCGCCCGCTCCATCGACGGCTTCTCGGACTTGGCCTCGAGCCTCGCCTTCTCGGTGATGTCCTGCGGCGTACGGATGCCGGCGACGACGTCCTCGCCCTGCGCGTTGATCAGGAACTCGCCGTAGAGCGCGCGCTCGCCGGTGGACGGATTGCGGGTGAAGGCGACGCCGGTGGCCGAGGTGTCGCCCATGTTGCCGAACACCATGGCCTGGACGTTGACGGCGGTGCCCCAACTCTCGGGGATGGCGTTGAGCTCGCGGTACTTCTTCGCCCGCGGGATCATCCACGAGTCGAACACCGCGCCGATGGCGCCCCAGAGCTGATCCTCTGCGCCTTGGGGAAATGCTGAGCCGTGCTCGTCGACGACGATCGTCTTGTACTTCTCGATCAGGTGCTTCCAGTCCTCGGCGCCGAGTTCGGTGTCGAGGTCGAAGCCCTTGCCCTCCTTGTAGTGCTCCAGCGCCTCCTCGAAGGCGTGGTGCTCAACGCCGAGCACCACGTTCGAGTACATGGTGATGAAGCGGCGGTAGGAATCGTAGGCGAAGCGTGGGTCGCCCGAGCTCTCGGCGAGCGCCGCGACGGTGGCGTCGTTCAGCCCGAGGTTGAGCACGGTGTCCATCATGCCCGGCATCGAGGCGCGGGCGCCCGAGCGCACGGAGACGAGAAGCGGGTTGGCGGCGTCGCCGAAGGTCTTGCCGGTGATCGCGCCGACCTGGTCCAGGGCGGTCGCGACCTGGGCCTTCAGCTCGGCCGGGTAGGTCTGCCCGTTCTCGTAGTAGGCGGTGCAGACCTCGGTGGTGATGGTGAAGCCCGGGGGCACCGGCAGGCCGAGATTGGACATCTCGGCGAGGTTCGCCCCCTTGCCGCCGAGCAGGTCGCGCATCTGCGATTTGCCCTCGGCCTTGCCGTCGCCGAAGGTGTAGACCCACTTCGCGGTGCCGCTCGTCATATCGATTCCGTCCGTCGTGCAAGAGGACCTGGTCGCCAGGCATCTTGCGTCAAAAGGGTCTCGCATCGAGGTGGTTTTCGGCCCTCGAGCTTATCGGTTCGGGTTGGACCATCCGGTGTTGCAACGCAAGATGAACGCCGTCGCCCAAGGTCTCCCGCCGCGTGACGCTCCGCGCCGGTTGTCAGCCGCGACCGGCTCCGCAGGGATCAGGATAGACCGCGGAACAGGCCGAGGCCAATCACCCCGACGGCGATGAGGTAGATCGCGACGATGTAGTTGAGAAGCCGCGGCGCGATCAGGATCAGGATCCCCGCCAGGATCGCGATGACCGGCTGCAGGTGCGAGATCGAGATGGTCATGGCAACGCCCTCCTGCGACCGAGCTTGGCCGCAGGAGGGCGACGCGTGCGGTGGCCGCAAGGTTCCCGCCGACGCGGCGCTCAGGCCCTCAGTGGCCAGGACGCCTCGACCGCGTAGTGGATCGGCTTGAAGGCGAAGTTGTTCGATTGCAGCGCCGAGCAGGCGGTGAGCCCGATCACGAGGTCCTGCATCGCCTCGAACACGATCCGGTCGCCGGCGCGGCTCAGGGGCGGCTCGACCTTCAGCGCGCCCGTGTGCCCGTCGACGGTGACGTTCATGAAGACGTTGAACGCCACCGGGATGCGGTCCGGCCCGATGCCGAAGGGTTCGAGGGCGGCCGCGAGGTTGCCGAAGCATCCGCGATGCGGCTCGGCGTCGCCGTAGATGATGCGGAAGGTGTCGGCCGAGCACGGCGTCAGGAGGAAGTCGTGCCGGCCGACCGTGTCCTCGACGATGCGCAGCATCACGTTCGAGCGGTTCGAGTAGAGCGGGTCGCCCGTCGTCAGGTAGATCCGGCTGGCGTAATCCAGCGTCCGGCCCGACGAGATCACCTCGTCGAGGTCGCCGCGGTTGAACGCCAGCAAGTCCGCGACCTGCTCGCCCTGCGGGTCGGTGACCACCAGGAACTGGCCCTTGTCGAGGGTGAAGGCCGTGCCCGAGCGCGGCGCGATGGTGTGGTGCCCGCAGGCCGAATGCGCCTCAGACATCGCCGCCGCCCTTCGTGCGCCCGCTGAACGGGCAGGCCCAGTCGGAATCGACCGCACGCCCGCTGTACTGGCGCGCCTCCGAGACCTCGCCGTGCCGGGACAGCATCGGGTTGAGCGAGCCGGCGAAGGCCGCGTCGCGCGCCAGGATGTTCTCGCGCAGCTTCTCATAGCGGCCTTCCGCGCGGAGCCGCTCGAACTGGTCGTGGAGGTTGAAGACCAGGACCGGCGAACTGAAGCGCCGGGCCGGCCGGCTCGCCCCCGGATGCAGGCCGACGATGAAGAACGCCTCGCCGCCGAAGCTGAGCGAAAAGTGCGCGTCCTCCGGGTCGGCGGAGACGCGCCGGTCGTAGGCCTGGCCGAGGAAGCCGTCCTTGTCCGAGAGCGATTGCGCCCGCGCCCACAGGTTCTCCTCGAAGGCCTGCTCGGAGAGGTCGCCGGGCCCCTCGAACACGATGGCGAAGCTCTGGAACAGGTCGGGCTGGGCACGGTAGCGGGCGATGAACGCCAGCAGCGCCGGATAGATGCGCGTGTCGTCCCAGCCGGAGGTGATGTCCCGGGCGACCACGATCTTCATCCGCCCCCGCGACAGGGCCGACTTGGCGCCGACGCAAGGGAAGGGCTGAGCCCGGATGAAGTCCCGGAACTGCGCCGCCAGCGGATGGTCGGCGTCGTCCCGCGGCATCCGGATCGGCGCCGGATGCAGGGTGGACAGGTCGGTGGCGAGCGAAAACCCGCGGTTGTCCGCGTAGGAAAGCATGAGAACCCGCGTCTGCGATGAATTTTGCGGCACGGTTGCCGATGCCGGAGGCAGATCGCCGTCCGGATCGGGGGAACCGGCCTCAGCCGGTGCGGTTCCTGGTCCCGCCCAAGTCCGCCGCGATCGGTCGCACACGCCTGTGGACAGCGTCGGCGCGGGGCGACGTCCGCGCCCCGGCGATCCGATCGCTGGGGATCGGGGCGCGCGCTGGGCGCCTCAGCCCTCGGCTTCGACCAGGATCTCGCGCTTGCCGGCATGGTTGGCACCGCCGACGATGCCCTCCTGCTCCATGCGCTCCATGATCGAGGCGGCGCGGTTGTAGCCGATCTGCAGGCGGCGCTGGATGTAGCTTGTGGACGCCTTCTTGTCGCGCAGCACGAACTGGACGGCCTGGTCGTAGAGGTCGCCGCCGGCCTCGCCGAACGAGCCCTGGTCGAACACCGCGCCGTCCACTTCCAGCGCGTCGCCGCCGCGGCCTGCGGCCGGGGCCGAGCCCTTGGGCGCATCCTCCGACCCGTCGTCGGCGGTGACCGCCTCGAGGTAGGCGGGCCGACCCTGGCGCTTGAGGTGGGCGACCACGCTCTCGACTTCCGAGTCCGAGCAGAACGGCCCGTGCACGCGCGTCGTGCGACCGCCGCCGGCCATGAACAGCATGTCGCCCTGGCCCAAGAGCTGCTCGGCGCCCATCTCGCCGAGGATCGTGCGCGAGTCGATCTTGCTCGTCACCTGGAAGCTGATCCGCGTCGGGAAGTTCGCCTTGATCGTGCCGGTGATCACGTCCACCGACGGACGCTGCGTCGCCATGATCAGGTGGATGCCCGCCGCACGCGCCATCTGGGCGAGGCGCTGGATCGCACCCTCGATGTCCTTGCCGGCCACCATCATCAGGTCGGCCATCTCGTCGACCACGATGACGATGTAGGGCAACGGGGAGAGGTCCATCTCCTCGTTCTCGTAGACGGCCTCGCCGGTCTGCCGGTCGAACCCGGTCTGGACGGTGCGGGTCAGGACCTCGCCACGCTGGCGCGCCTCGTCGAGCCGGGCGTTGAACCCGTCGATGTTGCGCACGCCGACCTTGGACATCTTCTTGTAGCGCTCCTCCATCTCGCGCACGGCCCACTTGAGGGCGATGACCGCCTTCTTGGGGTCGGTGACGACGGGGGAGAGCAGGTGCGGGATGCCGTCGTAGACGGACAGCTCCAGCATCTTCGGGTCGACCATGATCAGGCGGCACTCTTCCGGCTTCATCCGGTAGAGCAGCGAGAGGATCATGGTGTTGATCGCCACCGACTTGCCCGAGCCGGTGGTGCCGGCCACCAGCAGGTGCGGCATGCGGGCGAGGTCGGCGATGATCGGCTCGCCGCCGATGTTCTTGCCGAGGCAAAGCGCGAGCTTGTGCTTGGTCTCGACGAAGTCGACCGAGGCCAGGAGCTCGCGCAGGTAAACCGTCTCGCGCCGCGCGTTCGGCAGCTCGATGCCGATGGCGTTGCGGCCGGGAACCACGGCGACGCGGGCCGAGACCGCCGACATCGAGCGGGCGATGTCGTCGGCGAGCGAAATCACCCGGGAGGACTTGGTGCCGGGGGCCGGCTCCAGCTCGTAGAGGGTCACGACCGGGCCGGGGCGCACCGCGAGGATGTCGCCGCGTACGCCGAAATCGCCCAGCGTCGCCTCCAGAAGGGTCGCGTTCTGCTCCAGCGCGTCGGCCGAGACCAGGCTCGCCTGCGAGGGGCCGCGCGGCTCGGCCAGGAGATCGAGCGCCGGATGGCGGTAATCGTTCGGGTCGCTCATCGGCGCCGGGCGACGGGCTTGCGCCACCGGCGCGACCGGCGCGGAGACGCGGGAGGCCGCGACCTCCGCCGGGACGGTGGCGGGCGCATCCTCGCCCTCGAACTCCTCGTCGTCGTGGACGACGGGGATCGGACGCCGGGCCTGCGGCGTGCCAAGGGTCGTGTCATGCGGCGCGAATTCAGGTGAAGCTTGCTCCCCGCGCGGCTCGAAGACCGGCTCGCGGCGCGGCTCGGTCGCGCGGCCGCCGTTCGGCAGTTGGCTCGCCCAGGGTAGGTCCTCGTCGGAGAAGGCGCGCCGGGCGGCGAGCGCCGGCGAGGCGCCGGCGAAGCTCAGGCCGCCGACGCCCAAGCGCTGCGCCCGCCACATCTCCCAGCGCTCGGCCAAGGCCGCCCGGCCGCGCATCGCCGCCTGGAGGACGGTGCCGAAGCCGACGATGCCGAGCCCCGGCTCGTCGGATTCGTCGCGCTCGTCGTACCCGCGGTCCTGTCGGCGGTCCTGGCTCGCTTCCGGATGGCTCCGGCGCGGGCGGTTGGCCTGCGCCGCGACGGGCGGCAGGTCCTCGTCCGCCTCCTCGAGGGCGGGGCCGACGCGGCAGGCGGCCGTGAGGCTGAGGATCGCGACGCCGGCGTAGACGAAGCCGACCAGCGCCGCGCCGGCCTGCGAGATCGCGCCGACGATGGTGCGCGCGGCCGACATCAGAGCGTCGCCCGCGACGCCCCCGAGCCCGGTCGGCAGCGGCCAGCGGGCGGTCGGCGGTAGGGCGCTGGCCACCGCGCTCGCGGCGCAGAAGCCGATGATCCAGAGCGCGATCCGCATCCCGCCGTTCGGCAGGTCGCGTTCGCGCATCAGGCGGATGCCCCACAGGGCCGGCGGCAGCACGAAGGCGAGCGCGCCGAGGCCGAGGATCTGCATCGCGAGATCCGAGACCACGGCGCCGGGCTGGCCGAGGACGTTGTGGGCGAGGTGATCGGTGGCGTGGTTCAGGCTGGGGTCGTCGATCGACCACGTCGCCAGCGCGACGGTCAGCCCGATCGCACCCGTGAACAGGACGAGCCCGCCGAGTTCCGTCAGCCGCCGCGCCAGGAACGGGCGCAGCGTGTCGACGAAGGTGTCGTAGGGCGACGCGGGGCGGCGAAGCGAGCGCATGCGGGACCGGACGCGAAAGGAGACTCTGACCCCGAGGCTAGGCCCCTTCCGTTAACGCGCATTTAAGGTTGAAAAAGTCCTGACGCCTCCCTGCCGGCCTTCGCCGAGCGGCGGCACGTTCTCGGAACGCGCGGCGATCGGGCGCGACCCGTCCCCGCCGTCGCGATCCCGCGCGGGACGTCCGCGAGGGTGCAAAACGCGATTCGATATGGCAAACCAGAGCCATGCAGATCGACGGACGCCCCTACAGGACCATCTTTCCCGACCCGGACGGCGTCAGCGTCCAGGTCATCGACCAGACCCGCCTGCCCTTCGCCTTCGAGCTGCAGCGGCTGGCGAGCCTCGACGACGCCGCGCACGCGATCCGCACCATGGTGGTGCGCGGCGCGCCGCTGATCGGCGTGACCGCGGCCTACGGCCTCGCCTTCGCCATGCGCGAGGACGCCTCGAACGCCGGCCTCGACCGCGCCGTGGCGGCGCTCGCCGCCACCCGCCCGACGGCGATCAACCTGCGCTGGGCCCTCGACCGCGTCGCCGGCAACCTGCGCCAGGTGCAGGCGCCGGAGCGGTTCGCCCGCGCCTTCGCCGAGGCCGGCCGCATCGCCGAGGAGGACGTGGCCAGCTGCCGCGCCATCGGCAACCACGGCGTCGGCCTGATCGCCGAGATCGCGCAGCGGACCGGCCGGACCGTCAACGTCCTGACCCATTGCAACGCCGGATGGCTCGCCACCGTCGACTGGGGCACGGCGCTGGCGCCGATCTACGTCGCGCACGAAGCCGGCCTGCCGGTCCACGTGATCGTCGACGAGACCCGGCCGCGCAACCAGGGCGCCGCGCTCACCGCCTTCGAGCTCAACGGCCACGGGGTGCCGCACACCGTCGTCGCCGACAACGCCGGCGGCCACCTGATGCAGCACGGCCAGGTCGACCTCTGCATCGTCGGCTCGGACCGCACCACCGCGTCCGGCGACGTCTGCAACAAGATCGGCACCTACCTGAAGGCCCTCGCCGCCCACGACAACGGCATCCCGTTCTACGTGGCGCTGCCGTTCTCGACGATCGACTGGACCCTGCGGGACGGCGTCGCCGAGATCCCGATCGAGGAGCGCGACGCGCGCGAGGTCACCCACCTCACCGGCCGGCTGGCCGACGGCGGCTTCGCCACGGTCGAGGTGGTCTCGCCGGGCAGCCCCGTCGCCAACCCGGCCTTCGACGTCACCCCCGGCCGTCTCGTCACCGGCCTGATCACCGAGCGCGGCATCGCGCGGGCCGACACCGAGGGGCTGCTCGGCCTCTATCCCGAGCGGCGCCAGGCCGCCTGAGGGGAGGTTTTCGACGATCACCTCCGCGCCTCCCATTCTCGCCTACCAGCGGCACCTGTTCGAGATGCCGGCGGAGGTCGCCTACCTCGACGCCGCGGCCTGGTCGCCGCTTCCGCGCAGCGTGCGGGCGGCGGGCGAGGCCGGCATGCGGGTCAAGAGCCTGCCCTGGGCCCATCCGCGCTCCGAGGTGCCGCCCTGGACCGAGCGGGCGCGCCGCGCGGCCGCCGGCCTGATCGGCGCGTCGGCCGACGACGTCGCCGTCGTCGGATCGGTGGCCGACGCGATCGCCATCGCGGCTCGGGGGATCGTACCGGTCCCGGGCGGCCGCATCCTGCGGGTGGCCGAGGAGTTCCCGTCCCTCTGCTACGCCTTCGACCGCGTCGCCGCCGCGTCCGGCATGGTCGTCGAGGCGGTGCCGCGCCCGGCCGACGGCGACTGGACCGCGGCGCTCCTCGAAGCGGTCGTCCGCCCCGGTGCGCCGCCGCTCGCGGTCGCGACCCTGACGCCGCTGCACTGGGCCGACGGCACGGTCATCGACCTCGACCGCCTCGCCCCGGCCGTCCGCGCGGCCGGCGCCGCCCTGGTGGTGGACGCGACCCAAGCGGTCGGCGCCGTGCCCCTCGACGTGGCGCGGTGGAAGCCCGACTTCCTGGCCTTCCCGACCTACAAGTGGGTGCTCGGCCCCTACAGCCTCGCCTTCCTCTATGCGGCGCCTCACCGCCAGGACGGGGCGCCGCTCGCGGAGAACGCCGGCAACCGCCCGCCGGCCGTGGGCGCGCGCCGCTACGACCGGGGCGAATGCCACGATCCGGTCGGCCTGCCGATGGCGGCCACGGGGCTGGAACTGGTCGCGGGCTGGGGTGTGCCGGCGATCGCGGGCCGGCTCCGGGCCTCGACCGACCGCCTCGCCGACGGTGTGGAGGCCCTGGGCCTCGCGGTTCCGCCGCGCGCGTTGCGCTGCCCGCACATCCTGGGCCTCACGGTGCCGGGCGTCGACGCGGAGGATCTCGTCGCGCAACTGCGACATCGGAACGTCTTCGTCAGCGCCCGGCTCGGCCGCCTTCGGATCAGCCCGCACGTCTGGATCGACGAGGCCGACCTGTCGCGCGCGCTGGCGGCGCTGGAGGCGGTGCTGCCCGGTCGCGGCGGCGGTTAGCGGACGCTCCGGGCGGCCCGAAGCGTCAGTGCCCGGCCGCGGTCGATCCGGCGGTGGCGAGGCTGCGGCGGCTTTCGGCCTGGCCGCTGACCTCGCCGAAATACTTGGTCGAGTCGCCGAGCTGCACCGAGGGCTGGCAATACGGGGTGCAGGAATACGAGTTCCGCTCCTCGGCGCCGCGCTGGACGGTGATCACCGAGGTCTGCGAGGCTTCGACCCGGATCGTCGTCTCGGCCAGCATCGCGCCGGCGGCGTCGAGGGCGATCAGGTTGGTCGCGCCGAAGCTCTTACCGGTCAGCACCAGCACGCCGTTCTTCTGCAGCGTCACGTCGGCGATGATCGGGTTGCCGACGATCACCGTCTGCGTCCGCTCCGGCAGGCGCATCACCTTGGCGTTGTCGACCACCACCGTGACGACCGGCAGCGTCTCGGCCCGCAGCGCCGGGGCTGCTGTGACGAGCAGCGCGACGGCAAGGGCCGCGCTCGGCAGGCGCTTGGCCTTGAAAGCATGTCGGGAGAGGCGGGGCGGGGTCGGGCGCATCGGCTGTTCGAACTCATCCATACGCTGGGGTGCGGGGCCGAGGCGTTGCCGCCGCAGGCAGGTGCGGTGCTACGGAGCTGGCGACCCGCTCGTCACAAGAGACAACACGGATTTGGTGAAAGAAGCGCTAAAGCGGCCGGCACGGTTCTCGCCAAATCTTACGCTTTCTTCACCATGCCGAAGGTCTTGGCCTCGATGACCGCTTTCGCGGACCGATTTAACCGAATGGCAAGGCGAGGCGGCCATTCTTCGTCTGCCGCCGATCGAAACAGCAGATCTTCGACGGTTCACCTCGCAAGTGTTTCGACCAAGGATCACAACCATGAAGACCATGTTCAAGAAGTTCGCTTCCGACGAGTCCGGCGCCACCGCCATCGAATACGGCATGATCGCCGCCCTCATCGCCGTCGTGATCATCGGCACCCTGAAGGTCATCGGCACCAAGCTGAACGGCGCGTTCACCAACATCTCGACCCAGCTCGGCTGATCGGTCGGCTTCGGGCAACCGAAGACGGCAAAGTCGGCGGCAACGACCCGATCCCCCGGCTCCCCATGGGAGGCGGCCAGGGGATCGGGCGACGAACGCGGCGGACCGCCGGTTCGTCGCGGTCGCGGAACGAGACATCGGGGTACGATGCGTCCGGTCGCGGTCGCGCACGCCCTGCCCCCTCGCGGGCCAAAGCCGATCCCGCGGTGGCGGGATCGGCTTCGCGTCGTCTGCCGCGAGGCCGGCGTCTTGCGCGACGCCCCGGCTCTCCCAGCCGAGATTTGCGCTTTCTTCATGCCCTCGCCCGACACTGGGGCTCGAACGCCACGTCGACGGCGGCAAGGATGATGGCAACGGACATGGCGAGCGTGATGGCAAGCACCGGTCTGGCGGGCTTCGGACTCCTCGTCGTCTTCCCGTTCTTCATGGCCTACGCCGCGGCGAGCGACCTCCTCACGATGCTGATCCCGAATCGCATTTCGCTGGCGTTGATCGCCGGCTTCTGCGCGGTGGCCGCCACCGGCCTGTTCAGCCTGCCCGAGATCGGGATGCACCTCGCGGCCGGCGCGCTCGTGCTCGCCGTCACCTTTACCCTGTTCGCGCTGGGCAAGATCGGCGGCGGCGACGCCAAACTCGCGGCGGCGACCGCGCTGTGGATCGGGTTCGACCAGCTCCTCGACTACCTTCTGGTCGCCTCGATCTTCGGCGGGGCGCTGACCCTGGCGATCCTGCTCGCGCGCAGCCATCCCCTGCCTCGGACCGTCGCCCGCCTGCCCTTCGCGCTGCACCTGCACGACGCCAAGACCGGCATCCCCTACGGTATCGCGCTGGCGGCCTCCGCCCTGGTGATCCTGCCCGAGACGCTGGTCTGGACGCGCGCCCTCGGCGGCTGATTCCGGGGCCGTCCGCAACAGGACATCGGCAAAAACCGGGCGGTCATCGCTCCTTAACCCTAATTTGAGGACTTCGCCCCTACCGTCGGGAAACGGATGGCACTCCTGCCGTCCCATGCTTTGGCCCGACGATGAAACCAGCGCGTCTTGCCGTCCTCGCCATCGCCCTCGTCGCGGGCGGTGGAGCGGCTCTCCTGATGAGCGGCGGCGACCCGCCGCCCCCGCCGACGGTCGTCAAGGTCGAGGCGCCCGCGGCGCCGACCACCGACGTCCTCGTCGCGGCCGCCGAGCTGCCCATGGGGCAGGTGCTGCAGCCGGCCGACCTGCGCTGGCAGAAATGGCCCGACGACGCGCTGACCCCGGGCTACATCACCCGCAAGGACGTGCCGAAGGCACTGGAGGAGACGGCCGGCGCGACGACCCGCTCGGCCTTCCTGTCCGGCGAGCCGATCCGTCCGCAGAAGCTCGTGCGCCCCGACAGCGGCTTCATGGCCGCGATCCTGCCCGCCGGGATGCGCGCCGTGGCGATCGTCACCGACAGCCGCGGCACCAACTCGGCCGGCGGCTTCATCCTGCCCAACGACCGCGTCGACGTGATCCGCACCTTCCGGGACGAGGAAAACTCGAAGTCGACCGGCAGCGACGTCCAGGTCTCCCAGACCATCCTGACCGACGTGCGCGTCCTCGCCGTTGGCCAGCTAATCCAGGAGAAGAACGGCACCAACGTCGTCACCGGCGAGACCGCCACCCTCGCCCTGACCCCCGGCCAGGCCGAGAAGATCACGCTGGCCCAGAAGGTCGGCTCCCTCTCGCTCGCCCTGCGCAGCCTCGCCGATTCCGGCCGTCCGCCGGAGGCCGAGGCCGCTCCCCAGGAGGCGGCCCTGACGGTGATGCGCTTCGGCGTCAGCCGGCAGCAGACCCGGTGAGCCCTAAGATGCCCGAACCGCACGATGAGGTGCAGCCGATGACGGAGTCCGGATTCATGGCCGCCGGCCCTCCCGCGAGCACCCTCGCCCACCCACGCAGCCTTTCTCTGGCGAGTCCCGTCGCCGCCCTGCTCGCCGTCCTCACCGCAGTCGGAACCGCGCCGGCCTCGGCGCAGGAGCGCGCGGTGCTCGGCCCCGCCCCGGTGCTGTCCGTGGGGCAGGCCGAGGCGACCACGACCCGCAAGATCGAGCTGACCGCGGGCCGCTCCGTGATCGTCGACCTGCCGCGCGACGCCAAGGAGGTGTTCGTCGCCAACCCCGCGGTCGCCAACGCCGTGGTGCGCTCGACCCGCAAGGTCTTCGTCATCGGCATGGCCGACGGCGCGACCTCGATCTTCATCCTCGACGCCGAAGGCCGCCAGATCGCGGCGCTCGACGTGACGGTGGCGCGCGACCTCAAGCTCGGGGCGCTGCGTCAGCTCCTCGGGCAGAGCATTCCCGGCGGCCGCTTCGACGTGCGCGTCACCGGCGATTCGATCCTGCTGTCGGGGTCGGTTGGGTCGTCGTCGGAGGCGCAGCAGGCGATCGACATCGCCAACGCCTTCGTCGGCGTCTCCGGGGGAGGCGGCGCGGGTGCCGCCGCGGGCGGCGCCGCCACGCGCGGCGCAGTGATCAACAACCTCACGATCCGCAACAAGGATCAGGTGATGCTGCGCGTCACCGTGGTCGAGGTCGCGCGCACCGTGCTCAAGCAGTTCGGGATCAACGTCAGCGGCAGCTGGTCGGGCCTGAACCTCGCCAACGTGACGCCGCTCGCCCTCTCGGGCGGCCAGTTCCCGAGCGGGAACCTCATCTCCGGCACCCTCAACGGGACGGGCGGAGCCAGCATCACGGCGACGCTCCGCGCCTTCGAGCAGGCCGGCGTCTCGCGGGTGCTCGCCGAGCCGACGCTCACCGCGATCTCGGGCGAGTCGGCGAACTTCACCGCTGGCGGCGAGCTGCCGGTGCCGTCGAGCCAGAGCTGCACGCCGAGCCTCGTTGCAGGCACCCAGCCGACCTGCGTGGTCGGCATCACCTTCAAGCCCTACGGCGTCACCCTCAACTTCACCCCGGTGGTGATGGCCGAGAACCGCATCTCCGTGCGCGTCGGCACGTCGGTGAGCGAGATCGACCCGCAGAACTCCTACTCGTTCGTCAGCGGCAACACGACCTCGGCCGTCCCCGGCCTGACGGTGCGCAAGTCGGAGACGACGGTCGAGCTCGCCTCGGGCGCCACGATGATGACCGCGGGCCTGATCCAGCAGAAGAGCAAGGCGGCGATCACCGGCCTGCCCGGCCTCGTCAACCTGCCGATCCTCGGCGCCCTGTTCCGCTCGCGCGACTACCAGCGGCAGGAGACCGAGCTGATGATTATGGTCACCCCCTACATCGCCAAGGCGATGGAGCCCCGCCAGGTGACGCGCCCCGACGACGCCTTCGTCGACGCCACTGACGGCCAGGCGATCCTGCTCGGACAGATCAACCGCGTCTACGGCACCGTCGGCACCGCTCCCCTCGGGCGCGGCTACCGCGGCCGCGTCGGCTTCATCACCGACTGAGAACCCCTCGCGTCGCGGCGCCCGGTGCCGCGCGATCCCCTCAACCCGGCGCCGCCCCGCCCCAGGACCGAACCGATGACGTTGTCCGGCTTGCCCTCCCCCATTCGACGGACGCCTGCCCGGCGGAGCCTAGCCGTCGCCCTGCTCGCCGCGCTGGGCGCATCGCTCGGCGCCTGCCACGCCGACCGCGCCGTCACCGGCTCGATCGTGCCCGCCGACTATCGCGCCCGCCACCCGATCGTGCTTGCCGACGGCAGCCGCGTCCTCGACGTGTTCGTCACCGGGATCGGCCACATCGACCCGCGCCAGGCTGCCGACATCGACGCGTTCCTGCTGGAATACCGCCGCTACGGCCGCGGCAGCCTGGTGATGGACCTGCCGCGCGGCGTGGCGCCGGACGTCGGCGCCGGGGTCGAGCGCACGGCCGCCGC
>NZ_VRUT01000115.1:0-15729 GCF_008039465.1 Methylobacterium sp. WL120
CGCCCGAGAACCCGCCGCCATCCGAGAAGCCGCCGCCGAACCCGCCCGAGGTGCCGCCGCTCCATCCGCCGGAGCCCGGACCCGGCAGGAAGACGATGCCCCCGCCGCGCCCGCTCCCGCCGCGGTTCATGCGCCACGCGACGAACAGGACCAGGAGGAACAGGCCGACGAAGAGCGCCACCTGCGTCGGGTCGACCTCGTCGGCGCGGACCTTCGGCTTGCGCTGCCAGACCTCCGCGTCGCCCGCGAGGATCGAGAGGATGCCGTCGACGCCGGCGGTGATCCCGCCGGCGAAGTCGCCCTCCTTGAAGCGCGGCGTGATCGCGCTGGCGATGATCACGCGGGACAGGGCGTCGGTGAGCGCGCCTTCGAGGCCGTAGCCGACCTCGATGCGGACCTTGCGCTCGGCCGGCGCCACGATCAGCAGGACGCCGTTGTTGGTCTTCGCCTGGCCGATCTTCCACTCGCGGAACAGGCGGTTGCCGTAATCCTCGATCGTGGTGCCCTGCAGGTTCGGCACCGTTGCCACTACCACCTGGTCGGAGGTCTTGTCCTCGTAAGCCTTCAGCTTGGACTCGATCGTCCCGCGCTGCTCCGGCGTGAGGATGCCAGCGGCGTCGACGACCCGTCCGGTCAGCTTGGGGAAGCTCAGCTCCGCGCCGAGCGCAGCCGCCCACAGCCCGACGCAGGCCGCGAGGGCGAGGACGAGGCGCGCGCCGCGCAGCATGCGCGAGGTGCCCTAGAACTTCACGTTGGGCGCACGCTCCGCGTTCGGCGTCGCCGTGAAGGTCTCCATCGGCTTCGATTCCGGATAGAACCACGAGGCGATCCAGCGACCGGGGATGGTGCGGATCTCGGTGTTGTAGGCCTGGACCGAGCCGATGTAGTCGCGCCGCGCCACGGCGATGCGGTTCTCGGTGCCCTCGAGCTGCGACTGCAGCGCCAGGAAGTTCTGGTTCGATTTCAGGTCGGGGTAGGCCTCGACCGTGGCGAGCAGGCGCCCGAGGGCGCCGCTGAGCTGGTTCTGCGCGTCTTGGAACTGCTTGAACTTGGCCGGGTCGGTGATCGTCGAGGCGTCGACCTTGACGCTGGTCGCGTTGGCGCGGGCCTCCGTCACCTTGGTCAGGGTGTCCTGCTCCTGCTTGGCGTAGCCCTTCACCGTCTCGACGAGGTTCGGGATCAGGTCGGCGCGGCGCTGGTACTGGTTCTGCACCTCGCTCCAGGAGGACTTCGCCTGCTCCTCCAGGGTCGGCACGCGGTTGATCGCCCCGCAGCCCGAGAGGCAGGTCGCGAACAGCATCGCGATCAGCGCGCCGGCGACCCGGGCGATGAGGGGGCTGGTTCGCGGCGTCGCGAAATCCGCACTCGACGACATGTCCACCACTCCTGGAAGCTGCATCCGGCCCAGCTTGGCCGTACTTCACGTCCGCGTGAGATAGGGGCTCGGACCCGCCGAGAGAAGGGCCGCGCCGGCTTTCCGCGACGCTCGTCCGGTCCGCCGTCACGGGCCGTGCCCGAGGTTGACAAGGCCACCCCCGCGGTGCGCTGTGCGCGCCATGGATGACACGCCCCATGCTGCGGCTGACAAGCCGCGCGTCGCCATCACCTATTGTACCCAGTGCAACTGGCTCCTGCGGGCCGCCTGGATGGCGCAGGAACTGCTCTCGACCTTCCGAGACGACCTCGGCGAGGTCGCGCTGATCCCGGCGACCGGCGGGGCGTTCTCGATCACCGTGGGCGCCGACACCGTCTGGGAGCGGACCCGCGACGGCGGCTTCCCCGACGTGAAGGTCCTCAAGCAGCGGGTGCGCGACCGGCTCGATCCGGGGCGCGACCTCGGCCATATCGACCGGGCGCGTCCGGAACCGTCTCGATCGGATCCGACCAAGTCCGACCCGCCGAAGTCCGACCCGTGATGGCGCGATGCTTCAGGACCACGCCCCCGCCGCCGAGCCCGGCGAGATCGCGGATGCACCGGTGAGCCCGAGCGAGCTGCCCGCCGCGCCGGTCCGCCGCGGCCCGCCGCCGAACTGGCTCCGGCGGCGCATCGCGCGGCTGGAGCGCAACGGCGCCTCGACGCAGGTCTACCTCGTCGCGCTCGTGATCGCTTTGATCGGGCCGGGCCTGATCTTCACGGCGATCCTGCTCGCCCGCTACGCCTCCGTCGAGCGCGCCCGCTTCGAGCAGGACGCGCGCGAGAACGTGCGCGGCATCGCCCTGTCGGTCGACCGCGACACCGCCGGCCTGGTCTCGGTGCTGCAGACGCTGGCCACCTCGCCACGCCTCAAGGACGGCGAGTTCGAGGCGTTCGACGCCCAGGCGCGCCTCGTCCGCGAGGCGATCGACCTCGACATCATGCTGCGCCGGCCGGACGGGCAGCAGATCGTGAACACCGGGATCAAGCGCGGCGGCATGCTGCCGGTCACCGCCCTGCCGCTCGACAAGGAGGTCGCCTCGGGCACGCAGCGGGCGATGGTGACGGGCTTCCTGCCGGGGCCGATGCCGAGCGACGCGACCTACGCGGTCGCCGTCCCGGTGATGGTGGGCACGAACGTCGCCTACATCCTGAGCTTCAACGCGCCCTTGAGCCGCCTCCAGGCGATCCTCGCCCGAGAGGTGGTGGAAGGCTGGACCACCGGCATCTCCGACCGGCAGGCGCTGGTGCTCGCGCGCCTGCCGGACCCTGGCTCGGTCGTCGGTCGCCCGCGCCTCCAGAGCCTGCGCCAGATCCAGACCGAGACCCCCGGGGTGTGGGAGGGCAAGGACCGGCAGCATCGGCCGGTCGTGGTGGTGGAGGCGCGCTCGCGCCTCACCGGGTGGACGGTCGGCACCAGCATCCCGCAGGCCCTCGTCGACGCCCGGCTCCGGCGCTGGGTCTGGGCCTTCGGCGGATTCGGCCTCCTCGTGCTGGCGACCTCCTCGGCGCTCGCCGTCGTCCTGTGGTCGCGGGTCTCGCGCCCCTTGCGGCAGCTCGCGGCCTCCGGGCCGGCCCTTTCGCGCGGCGAGGCGATCCCCCGCATCGCCTCGCCGGTGCACGAGATCCGCCGGCTCGGCGACGTGCTCACCGACGCGTCCCTGCGCCTCAAGACCCGCGAGGGCGAGCGCGACCGGGCGCTCGCCGACACCCGCCGCGGGCTCTCGGCCCTGCGCGAGAGCGAGGCGCGCTTCCGCCACATGGCCGATTCCGCGCCGGCGCTGATCTGGATGACCGACGAGGACGCGACGATCAGCTTCGCCAACATGCACTTCGAGCACATCTTCGGCATGCCGGCGACGGCCCTGGCCAACGAGGGCTGGCACAAGATCATCCACCCCGACGACCTCGCCGGCTTCTCGACGACCTTCACGGAAGCCTTCGGGGCACGAAAGCCTTTCCGCACCGAGGTCCGCGTGATCGACCGCGACGGCGCGGTGCGCTGGCTGCGCTGCGAGGGCGTGCCGCGCCTCGACGACGGCGGCACCTTCCTCGGCTACACCGGCTGCAACGTCGACATCACCGACGCCAAGTTCGCAGAAGAGCACCTGCTGCTCCTGATCCACGAGCTGAACCACCGGGTGAAGAACACCCTGGCCACCGTGCAGTCGATCGCCAACCAGTCGTTGCGCGGTCTCGAAGGCGCCGAGGCGGACGCGGCCCGCGCGGCCTTCGAGGCCCGCCTGCTGGCGCTCGCCCGCGTCCACGACGTCCTCACCCGCGAGAGCTGGGAGGGGGCCGAGATCGGCACCGTCGTGGCCGACGCGATCCGGCCCCTCGACGCCACCGAGGTCTCGCGCTTCCGGGTCTCCGGGCCGCCCTTACGGCTGCCGCCGCGGATCGCCCTCTCCATCGCCATGGCGCTGCACGAGCTCGGCACCAACGCGGTGAAGTACGGCGCGCTCTCGCGGGAGGGCGGACGCATCGACATCGGCTGGACGATTCGGCGCGACGACGAGGTCTGCCTCACCCTGCAATGGGTCGAGAGCGGTGGGCCGCCGGTCGCCAAGCCCACCCGCACCGGCTTCGGCTCGCGGCTGATCGAGCGCAGCCTCGCCCGCGAGCTCGCCGGCGAGGTCAACCTCGCCTTCGACCCCGGCGGCGTCGTCTGCACGATCGTCGCCCCGGTGCCGCCCCCCGGCCTGCTCGAGCGCAAGGGCGGCACCGACGTGCCGCGGATCGCCCCGCTCCCGCGGCTGGGGTAACGGCGCTCGGGTTTCGGGTGGGGGCGAGGTAGCCGGGTCGGAGAGCCTGTCGGTTTCCTGCCGAATGCCGAAGCTGAACGAGCCTCCGTCCCACCCACCCCTCATCTGACGTGCTTTCGCGAAGCGGAAGCCTCGAAGGAGGCCTTCAGTGGTCGCGTGTCCGGCTGGAGGGCTCCTTCGAGGCCGCTTGCGCTGCACCTCAAAATGAGGGGGGTGGGTGGGGTGAACCGTAGAATATGAAGCCGCCGCGAGCTGATGATCGCGGCGGCGGGTCTTCAGACCGGTGGGGCGTCGGGGCCGGATCAGAACCGGTAGGTGAAGTTGCCCTTCACCGCGTGGTCCTCGGCGCGGGTCCCGACCTGGCCGGTATAGGCGACGCCGAGGGTGGCGGCGGCCGAGACCCGCAGGTCGAGGCCGGCTTCCGCCACCAGGGCATCGCGGTCGATCGGGATGCCGGCGGTGAGGAAGGCCGGGCCGGTGGCGCCGAAGGCGAGCAGCGCGGTGGGCACCACGTCGCCGAAGGCGCGGCGGTAGCCGAGGAGGCCGTGGGCCGAGACCGGCACGCCGAGGCCGAGGTCGAGGCTGGTCTGCGCCCGCACGCCGGCGGTGGCGGTGCCAAGGTCGTAGTCGCGGGCAAAGCCCGTCAGCGCGGCGATGCCGCCGGTCTCGGTGAAGCGGTCGCGGCCGATCGAGACGTAGGCGCCGCCGACGAAGGGCTCGATGTAGGAGAGCGTCGTCACCGGGACCGGGGCGGCGTCCTTGCCGATCGGCGGCGTGGCGCCGCCGAAGACGAACTTGTAGCCGAGTTCGCCGAAACCCTGGATCGTCGAGCCGCCGGTGCGGGCGCTCGGCGTATCAGAGACGCCGGCGAACAGCACCGTCCGGCGCAGGCGCGCCGCGTTGTCGGCGTAGACCGCGCCGAGCCGCAGCGAGACCGGCCCGAGCTCGTACCCGCCGTAGACGCCGCCGAAGCCGCTCTCGATCGAGCCGGATTGCAGGCGGCCGGCCGTGTCGAGGCTGGTCGAAGTGTAGCCGCCGGCGACGCCGACGCGGAAGCCGCTCTCCAGACGCACGTCCGCGCCGAGCACGAAGCCCGAGGTCTGGCGCGACAGGCTCGCCGCGTTGCCGTCGGTGCGGGCCTCGCCGAAGCTGCCGAAGCCCTGGCCCCAGAGCCCGAACACCCGCGGATCGAGGGTGCGGACCGCCACCGGCGTCGGCGCGGCGCGCCGGCCGGGTAGGTCGGCGGTGTAGGCGGCCGGCAGGCGGCCGTAATCGGCCCCGTCCGCGTAGCCCGGCGTCGCGCCCCAGCGCATCCGGTCGAGGATCGCCTCGCGGACGAAGAACGCCGTCTCGAACTCGGCCGAGATCGCGCTGGCATGGATGTCGCCGGTGAGCGCCCGGAATGCGCCGACCGCCTCCGAGGTGGTGAGCCCGACGGTGCGGTCGTAGACGCCGGCGCCGGGGCCGGCGGCCTGGATCGCGTTGGCGACCGCGCCCTGGTTGCGCGTCTGCGCGATCGTCGCGAAGGCGACGTCGTTGCGCGTCAGCGTCAGGTCGACCTCGGTCGGCTGGTAGCGCAGGGTCGGGGTGAGGAAGGCGAAGTTCGCGGTGACGCCCGAGAACTGGCCGGCGACGCCGCCCGCCGCGGTGAGGATCGCGTATTGGGTGCGCGGATCGTAGCTGCCGGCGGCCGCCAGGACCTGCACGGTGCCGCCCGCGAGCGTCGCCGCGCCGCCGACGGCGAGCCGGTCGGACTGCCCGGCGGCGTTGGCCTCGACCTGGAACGTCGAGCCCGCTGCGAACGCCGCGTTGCCCGAGACCGTCAGCGTGCCGATCGAATTGCCCGGCGCCACGGTGCCGCCCGACAGCGCGGTGATGCCGCCGACCGTGCCGGTGCCGCCCAGCAGGCCGCCGCCGTTGACGGTGACGAGGCCGGCGATGGTGCCGTTGGCGTAGAGCGCGCCGCCGCCGCCGATTCCGACGTTGGTGTTCAGCGTGTCGGCGGCGTCCATCCGCAGGGTGCCGGCGACGTTCCCGAAGTAGCCCGCAGCCGAGTACAGGTCGAGGCGGGCCCAGTAGCTCAGGTCCGTCCCGTAGAGGGCGGCGAGCGCGTTGGTCTGGGTGTTGACCAGGATCTGGTTGATCGTGCTCGTCTGCAGCGTGCCGTAGAGGCCGCCGTTCGGGGCGATCGTGCGCGCGGCGGCGGTGCTGCCGCCGTAGAGCGGCGCCAGCAGGATCGAGGCGTCGGGGCCGTTGGCCGGGGCCGCCTCGCGCGGGGCCTGCGCGAAGGTCAGGGTCGGCAGGCCGTAGGTCAGGCGCGCCTGGTAGAGCGCTTGGTTGGCGGCCGAGGGCAGGTAGGGGTTGTTCACGGTGTTGGCCGCGCTCGCCGCGCAGGCCGCGACGGTGTTGCCGCACTGCGCCGCCTCGTAGGCCTGCAACTCGGCCGCCGCCTTGGTGAACAGGCCCGGCACGTTGATCGCCGTGCCGGTCGTGGCCGCGTTGTTGACGTAGGCCGGGTTGGTGAAGGCCTGGGCGAGGTCGTAGGCCGAGAACGCCCGCGAGGCGATGATGTCGAGCGGGTAGTGGACGCCGAGCACGATGCGGCTGTTGCCGTAGTCCGACGCGCGCAGCAGCATGTTCTGGTACTGCTGCGGCACCAGCATCGCGAGCAGGTATCCGTCGGTATAGGCGTACTGCGTGTGGCCGCTCGGGAAGGACGGGTTGGTGGCGATGCCGCTCAGTGCCGTCGGGTCGAAGACGTTGTAGCGGGCCTGCGCGACCTGGATCGGACGCGAGGAGCCGTAGACGTCCTGGCCGGCTTGCGTGTTGCGCACGCCGTAGGCGAGGTCGAGGACGCTGTCGGAGCGGTTGGGCAGGGTGCCGGTCGTCCCGGCCGCACCGGCGGGGGATCCGGCGGGGATCGTGTAGGGACCGGTGGGCAGGGTGTAGCCGGCGGGCGCCACCGCCGGCACCGGCACGTAGCCGGCCGGCGTTGTGCTCGGGTTCGTCGCCGCGCCGTTGGCGAAGTAGTTCTTCGCGACGCCGAGGTCGGCGCTGAACACGCTGTAGGCCTGGTTCAGCAGGTTGAAGGTGCCGGTCAGCGGCCCGGAGGTCGCGTTGCTCGCGCGGATGCCGGTCTGGTAGATCGCGCCGAGCTGCGGCCCGAGGCCGCCGACGGGCTGGACGGGGCTCAGGCCGCCCGCGCTCTGCGGCGCCTGCGACGGCAGGCCGCCGGCGATGTTGTCGGCCGGCCCGAGGTTGACGCGGGTCCCATTGGCGAGGGTGATCGTCGTGGCGAAGGCGGCGCTGCCCGGCAGCGCCTTGTCGCTGATCGCCTTCTGCTGGTCGGCGACCGAGGCACCCTGGTTCTGGGCGATCGCCTGCGAGAGGTTGAGCTGCAGCGTCTGCTGGCCGACGGTCGTTCCGTTGAGGCCGAGGAACGGGCCGAGCAGGTTCAGCACGTTCACGTTCGACGGCGTCGTGTTGACGGTCTGCGCCTGCGCTGTGCCGGCCCCGTAAGTCGCGACCATCACCGTGATGATCGACACGCCCTGCTTGAAGTCCATGATTCGCCCCCTCGCGCCGCTCGTCGCGCTCGATGGCGAAGGACTATCGAACTCTACGGCCGAGTCTTCGTCATAATCCAGTCACAATATTCACGCCGATCCAGCGTTGCCGGAAAGCAACATTCAAGAATACAACGTCGGCTAAGGACCGGGATTGGTGTCGGCCGTCCATGGCGTGACTTGGCGCTACTGGGCGCGCCGCGACGGCGTCAGGCGCAGCCCGGGCGCGGGGCGTTCGAGCAGCACTTCGCGCCGGAAGCGCACGAGCCGCGCAGGACGGCCGGCGGTGCCGCTGGTGACGCCCTCGGTCTCCTCCACCAGCCCCTGCTGCGCCACCAGGCGGCGGAAGTTCTGCTTGTGGAGCTGCGCGCCCGACAGCGCCTCGACGGTGCGCTGGAGCTGCAGCAGCGTGAAGTGCGGCGGCATCAGCTCGAACACCACCGGGCGATACTTGATCTTGCCGCGCAGGCGCCCGATCGCGGTGGCGAGCACGCGTCGGTGGTCGAAGGCCATCGGCACGCCGGTGGGGTCGCCGGGGCGGGCGGGGCCGGCGTTGCCGGCGGCCTCCGGGATCAGCCCGGCCTCGAACAGCAGCTCGTAGCGCTCCAGCACGCGCTCTTCGTTCCAGGTCGCGCCGTTGAGGCCGAAGGTGAGGCCGAGGCGGTCGGCCCGCGAGCGCCGCAGCTTGGCGTCGGCTGGCGCGCCGGCCCAGGCCAGGAGCTCGGCCTCGATCGCGTCGAGCTCGGGCGGGCGCCCCTTCCGGAAATCCTCGTAGGGCAGGTAGCGATACCAGTTGCGCCACGCCGCCTCGGCGAGGCCCGCCGGGCGCTCCTCGCGCACCAGCGCGAGGTAGGCCACCGACAGGGTGTGGACGCCGGACGTGCTGTCCCCCTTGGCGTCGGCCTGCCGGTCGCGGTCGCCGAAGGTGTAGAGCTGCTCGACGTAGCCGAGGCGCTGGTGCGTCTGGCGCTCGACCCAGGCGCGCAGGCCCCGCTCGAGGGTGGCGTGCTCCGAGACCAGCGGCCCGGCCGGCAGCCCGTCGCCGCGCCCCGGCGCCTGGTCGGGTACGTGGACGGTGAGCGCCCGCGGCTCACCCTCGGTGGCGGCGATGATCGCGGCGGCGAGCCCGACGGAGGAGGGGCTGGGCACCGTGCCGCCCGCGCGCGAGTCCGCCGACATCGTCTGTCCCGTCGCCCTGCCCATCGCAACGCCGTCCGAAGCCGGCCGAATGCCCGTGATGCGGCCGCGCCGCGGCCCGCCGTTGCTTTAGCCGCAAACCCGCGTCCGCCGTCAACGCGGCGGGCACGATCGGGCGGGGACGGCGCGATCCCGTGGGCTCTCGAAAGCGCTTGCTAAGCGTCGGCGCGATGGCCAGACATGCCTCGAGGTCTTCACGCGAGCCGGCATCCCTGTCGCTCGACAACGCTTTCGGGGAGGTGGGCGATGCAGGCGGGCGGCAGCCTCGGGAACGCGACCACCGGCCGCGCGGCGGGTCCCGAGGTCGACCTGCGGCTTTACGGCCTGCTCGACGTCGGCGTCTGCGGCGGCGACGGGCGGCGGCTCGCCGAGATGGCGGCGGCTGCAGTCTCCGGCGGCTGCACCCTGTTCCAGTATCGCGAGAAGGACATCGCCGACGCGCGCGCCGCGCTCGCCCGCATCCGCGCGATCCACGCCGCGCTCGCCGGCCGCGCGCCGCTGCTGGTCAACGACCGGGTCGACCTCGCGCTGGCCGCCGGTTGCGAGGGCGTGCATCTCGGCCAGTCGGACCTGCACCCGGCCGACGCGCGCCGGCTGCTCGGCGAGGGGGCGATCGTCGGCCTGACCCTGAAGACCGGCGCGCAGGCCGACGAGCTCTACCGCCTGCCGGTGGACTACGCCTGCATCGGCGGCGTCTTCGCCACCGCGAGCAAGGACAACCCGGACCCGCCCGTCGGCCTCGACGGCTTCGCGCGGATCGCGTTCCGCGCCAGGCTCGCCCGCGGCGGCGCGGTGCCGGTCGGCGCGATCGCCGGCATCGATGCGAGCAACGCCGCCGCGGTGATCGCCGCCGGCGCCGACGGGATCGCGGTGATCTCGGCCCTGTTCGGGGCCGAGGCGGTGGAGGGGAGGGCGCGCGACCTGCGGGCGCGGGTCGACGCGGCGCTCGCCGAGCGGGGAGCCATCCGATGACGCCGATCGCGCTGACCATCGCAGGATCGGATTCGGGCGGCGGTGCCGGAATCCAGGCCGACCTCAAGACATTCTCGGCGCTCGGCGTCTACGGCGCCAGCGCGATCACGGCGCTGACCGCGCAGAACACCCTCGGCGTCCAGGGCATCCACGACGTGCCGGCCGGCTTCGTCGCCGCGCAGATCGAGAGCGTCTTCACCGACCTCGCCGTCACCGCCGTGAAGATCGGGATGCTGTCGCAGCCGGCGGTCATCGAGGCCGTCGCGGCGGCGCTCGAGCGCTACGCGATTCCCAAGCGCATCCCCGTGGTGCTCGATCCGGTGATGGTCGCCACCAGCGGCGACCGGCTGATCTCGGACGACGCGGTCATGTTGCTCCGCAACCGCCTGATGCCGCTCGCCGACCTCGTCACCCCGAACCTGCCGGAGGCGGCGAGCCTCCTCGACGAGCCGGCGGCCGTGGACGAGAACGGCGCGGCGGCGCAGGCCCGGCGCCTCGTCGCGGCGGGCGCGCGCGGCGTGCTGATCAAGGGCGGCCACGCCGAAGGCGACGAGAGCGTCGACCACCTGCTCACCGCCGACGGGCTCGTGCGGCGCTTCTCTGGAACCCGCCACCCGACCCGCAACACCCACGGCACCGGTTGCACCCTGTCGGCGGCCGTCGCCGCCGGCCTCGCCAAGGGGATGAGCCTCGAGCAGGCGGTGCGCGCCGCCAAGGCCTACGTTAGCGACGCGATCGCAGCCGCAGACCGGCTCGCGATCGGCGCCGGGCATGGGCCGGTGCACCATTTCTTCGCGGTCTGGGCCTGAACGCACGGCTGAGACGCCGTCCCATCCACACGCGCCGCCTTGCATCCGCCGGGCGATTGCGTTTGTAGTAGCGCACGATCGTTCCGATAAACGGAACGCAATGGCGAAGCGCGGATGGCTGCGGCGATGCAGGAACAGGCGGAACGGCCGGGTCGGGGCCGGGACATGCTGAGCGGGGCGGCCGTGCTGTCGGGGCAGCTCGGCAAGACGATCCAGCGCCTGCGCAAGGCCTACAACCTCTCGCTGTCCGAGCTGGCCGAGCAATCCGGCGTCGCCAAGTCGATCATCAGCCAGATCGAGCGCAACGAGACCAATCCGACGCTGGCGACGATCTGGCGCCTGTCGCAGGCGCTCGACGTCTCGATCGAGCGGGTGCTGGCGGCCAACGACGAGGAGCCCTTCATCGAGAAGTCCTCGCGGGCCGACACGCCGATCCTCGTCTCCGAGGACGGCAAGGTGCGCCTCGCGATCATCGGCTGGGTCAAGACCATCGAGTGGCTGCAATGGTACGAGGTCTCCGCCGACCCCGGCGGAGTGCTCGATTCCGATCCGCACCAGCGCGGCTCGGTGGAATCGCTTTCGGTCTCGGAGGGCTGCTTCGAGGTCGAGATCGGCGGCGTCGTCCAGCGCGCGCGGGCCGGCGAGACCCTGCGCTACCGCTGCGACCGCCAGCACGCGGTGCGCTGCACCGGCGACGTGCCGGGGCGCGCGACCATGGTGGTGATCATGAAGGCGGCGGTGATGGAGTGAGCGGCTTAAGCGCTTAGAGCATTTTCAAGCGAGGTGGATGCCGGCTCATGTGAAGAAAACGCGACCACACAGTAGGTTAGAGCATTTTCCGTGATCCGGAGATCACGGAAAATGCTCTAGCGCCCGCCGTTCACCCACCGCACCATGTCCGCGAGCACGGTGCCGAGCGCCTGGTCGAGGGCGCGGGCGCCGTTGCCGGCATCGACCGCGGCGACCGGCACGCGCGCCGTGAAGATCCGCGCCGCGACGACCTTGCCGGTGCCGTCCGCGATCAGCTTGGCCGAGATGTCCACCACCGCCTCGCCGGTGCCGGCGGCGATGTCGAAGGCGCGGATCTCCGAGATCAGCTGGTAGTCGGACACCACCTTGTCGCCGGGGCGCGAGACCGAGCGCAGGCGGCCGGCATTCTCCAGGCTCTGGATGATCCGGGTCTGGATCAGCCGCGGCAGGCGGTCGGCCCATTGGCCGCCGCCGAGGAAGGCGAGCGAGCCGCCGGCCTCGCGCACGATGATGCGGTCCGCCTCGAACGGCTGGATGCCCACGGGCTCGGCGACCACGATCGCGCGGGCGGTCGCGGCCGGGCGGCCGGTCGCGGGGAGCGCCATGAGGTCGAAGGTCAACGGCGCCGCGCCGCCGCCGCAGCCGCCCAGCATCGGGGCGACGAGCGCGGCGGCGAGCGCCAGACCGGTTACGGGGCGGAGCATACGCGATACCTGAACGATCCCGGCCGCACGGCCGGGATCGGATGAAGCTGTGCCGTTCAAACTACGCGAGCGCGGCAAACGTGCCGTGCGCCGGGGCACATCGACCCGGAAACCGGCGCGTTCAGCGGCCACCGTTGTATTCCGGCAACGTCGGCTTGCCACCGAAGATCACCTGCGACGGGTCGCGCTCCAGGGTGCGGACCGTGCGGTTCAGGGTGTTGAGGGTGCGCTGCCCGTCGGTGGACAAGGCCTCGACCTCGCGGCGGCCGGTGCCGCTCAGCCGCCCGAAGCTCGTGGCGATGTTGGCCGTGCGCTTGTCGAGGTTCTCGGACAGGGTGCGGAACGCCTTGCCGGCGTCGCGCACCGAGATCGCGGCCTCGCGCACCTGCGTGAAGGTGCTGGCGCCGGCCTCGCCCGAGGCGGAGCCGAGGAAGCCCTCGGCGCCCTTCAGCACCGCGTCGATCTTGTCGGCGGACGCGTTGAGCTTGGCGGCGAGCGAGCGGGCGTCGTGCAGGCCGGCCTCGATGTCGGGGCTCGACGTGGCGAGCGCCGAAGAGAACCGGTCGGTGTTGTCGATCACGCGGTTGAGCTTGGTCCCGTCCACCGCCTTGACGAGGCTCGAGACGGCCGGGCCGGCCTCGGCCAGGGTCTTCGAGAAGCTCTCGACGTTGGCGAGCGTGCGGGTGATCGCGCCCTCGTTGCCGGCGACCACCTTGTCGAGGCGCTGGAGCACGTCGTCGGCCCGCTGCGCGATCTGCTTGGCGGCGGCCATCATGTCCTGGATGTCGGACGAGTCGGCGAAGATCGTCGGCATCTCGCCGTTGCTGCCGGCCGCGAGCGCCGGGGCGTCGGCGTTGCCGCCGTTCAGCGCGATCACCGAGACGCCGGTAAGCATCGCCGAATCGAGGCGGGCGCGGGTGTCGGCGCGCAAGGGGGTGGTGGGCGCCACCTTGATCTCGGCGATGACCCGGCGCGGGTCCTGCGGCAGCAGGTGAACGTCCGTCACCTCGCCGACCTTGATGCCGTTGAAGGTGACGCTCGATCCGCGCGATAGGCCGCCGACGCTGCCCGAGAACACGATGCGCACCGCCTGGCTCACCTGGCGCGACGAGCCGCCCGACAGCCACAGCACGAAGCCGAAGCCGACCAGGATCACCCCGAGGGTGAAGGCGCCGATGAGGGCGAAGTTCGCGCGGGTCTCCATCGGTCAGGCCTTCCGCCAAGCTGTGGCATTCACGCGGTGCGCGGGCGCACCCTTGCTGTGCGCCGACGCACGCACCCGGTGCTTACGCTCACGCATGGGCCGGCTCTCCAATCTGCGCAGGCGCCGGCGGCACGATCGCGCGGGCGCGCTTGCCGTGGAAGTACGAGCGCAGCCACGGATGGTCGTGCGCCAGCATCTCGTCGATCGTGCCGGCGGCGATGATCTGCCCGTCGCCGAGCGCCGCGATGCGGTCGCACGCGGTGTAGAGGCTGTCGAGGTCGTGCGTCACCATGAAGACGGTGAGGCCGAGCGTCTGCTTCAGGGTCGCGACCAGCTCGTCGAACTCGCCCGCGCCGATCGGGTCGAGGCCGGAGGTCGGCTCGTCGAGGAACAGGATCTCGGGGTCCAGCGCCAGCGAGCGGGCGAGCGCCGCGCGCTTGATCATGCCGCCCGATAGCTCCGAGGGCAGCTTGTCGGCCGCATCCGGCTTCAGGCCGACCATCTCGATCTTCAGGCGCGCGAACTCGTCGAGCAGGCGCTCGGACAGGCTCAGGTGCTCGCGCATCGGCATCTGGATGTTCTGCTTCACGGTGAGCGCGGAGAACAGCGCGCCCTGCTGGAACAGCACGCCCCAGCGCTGCTCGACGCCGCGGCGCTCGGCGATGGTGAGGCCGTCCATGTCCTGCCCGAACACCTCGATGGTGCCGGACCGCTTGGCCACGAGCCCGAGGATGGTGCGGGTCAGCACCGACTTGCCCTGGCCCGAGGGGCCGACGAAGCCCAGGATCTCGCCGCGGCGGATGTCGAGGTTCAGCCCCTTCAGGACGGTGCGGTCGCGAAAGCCCACGACGAGGTCGCGGACGCGGATGATCGCTTCGGGCTCGTTCGTCTCGGGCATGGAACCTGGGTTTCGCACGGACTCGTCAGAAATCGATCGCGGCGAAGAACACCGCGAACAATCCGTCGAGGACGATGACCATGAAGATGGATTTGACCACCGAGGCGGTGACGTGGCGCCCGAGCGATTCGGCCGAGCCTTCCACGGCGAACCCCTCGATCGTGGCGATGATGCCGATGATCAGCGCCATGAACGGCGCCTTGATCAGCCCGACGAGGACGTGGTGGACGCCGACCGCGGCCTGCAACCGGGCGAGGAACTGCTCCAGGGTGAGGCCGCCATAGGCCATCGCGGTGAGGCCGCCGCCGGTCAGCGCCGCGAGCGCCGCGATCAGCGTCAGCATCGGCAGGCCGACCACGAGGGCGAGGATGCGCGGCACGATCAGGATCTCGATCGGGTCGAGCCCCATGACGCGGAGGGCGTCGACCTCCTCGCGCATCCGCATCGAGCCGATCTCGGCGGTGAAGGCCGAGCCGGAGCGCCCGGCCACCATGATCGAGGTGAGCAGCACGCCGAGTTCGCGCAGGATCAGCAGGCCGATCAGGTTGACGACGAAGGCCGCCGCCCCGAAGCGCTGGAGCTGGAAGATGCCCTGCTGCGCGACGATGCCGCCGACGAGGAACGAGATCAGGAAGATGATCGGCACGCCGCGGAAGGCGACCTGCTCGATCTGGTTGACGAAGGCGCGGCCGCGGAAGCTCGAAGGGCGCGAGGCCACCCGCAGGCAGGCGGCGATGACCTCGCCGAGGAAGGCGAGCCCGGTGACGAGGTCGTGCCCGCCGCGCACGACGCGACGGCCGACGCCGTCGAGCAAAGCGACCACGCGGCCCTGGCGGACGGGGCTGGCGGGCTCGGGATCGCGCAGCTGCATCTCGCCGAGCAGGATGCGGTGCTCGGGCCGCACGCCGGCATAGGTCAGGTGTCCGCCGGCCGCCTCGATCTCGCCCCGGGTCCGCTCCAGCACCCAGGCGCCGAGGGTGTCGAGGCGGGCGACGTCGCCGAGGTCGACGACCACCGGGCGCACCCTGGCCTCGGCGGCGATGCGTGCGGCGGCGGTCTCGACGGCGCCGCCCTGGTCGGCGGTCCAGCGACCGTCCAGCGCGACGCGGCCGTCGCCCGGCGCGATGGTCGCGCCGGCGGGCTGCCGGTCGGGCCGGCGGGTCGGCGTGGTGGCGGTGGCCTGCACGAAGCCTGTGTCCCTGTTCGGCGCCGGTCTGCGCCGGCGATATGTCCAGATTAGGGTTGACGGTCCGTATCGTACCGCACCGCAACCGAGACTTGTGCGGTTGAGGACGTCGTCCGGCGCGCGACCGCCGCCGTCAGGGCGAGGCCCGCGAGCGCGAGCGGCGCCATCGCCAGGAAGGCGAGGGGCCCCCCGGCCCGGTAGGCGAAGCCGCTGAGCAGCGTGGCGCCCGCCGCCGCGGTGGCGTTCGCGGCGCTGAGCGTGCCC
>NZ_VRUT01000116.1:0-15574 GCF_008039465.1 Methylobacterium sp. WL120
GCTTCCGGCCGCCTCGGAGGCGCCCGTCGTCGAGGCGCAGGCGCCGAGCCAGCCCGTGACCGACGGCGACGATGCCCCGGCCCCCAAGGTCCGCCGCCGGCGCCGCCCGCGCTTCGAGGGCATCGAGGCGGAAGGCGGCGCCGAGGGCAAGACGCCGGACGGCACCGGCTCGGGCGAGTAATCGCCTTCACGACTCCATCGAAGGCCGCTCCGGTTCTCCGGGGCGGCCTTTTTCTTTGGCGCTAAAGCCCGGCGATCGGCGCCTACGATCGCACCCAAGAACAATCAGGATAGGCGCGGACTGAGTGGATCAGCCGACGGCGGTGAGCAAAATCGGCGAACGGCGCCAGATCCCTCCCTCAGGCGTCGCCGGCTTTCGACAGGACGACGGGTGCCCGTTCGCGCAGCGTCCGAAACGCCGCGACTCAGTCCTCGTCCGCCTCGGCGAGGGCGACGGCCGGGGTCGGCCCGCGATAGCCGGTCGCCAGCACGTAGAGTTCGCTCGAATCGGCCCGGCTGGCGTTCGGCTTGACGTGGCGGACCAACGCGAAGTCGCGCTTCAGGTCGGAGAGCAGCGCGCCCTCGGTGCCGCCCTGCAGCACCTTGGCGAGGTAGGCGCCGCCCGGCGCGAGGATCTCACGCGCGAACTCGGCCGCCGTCTCCGCAAGGCCGATGATGCGCAGGTGGTCGGTCTTCTTGTGCCCCGTGGCGTTGGCGGCCATGTCCGACAGGACGAGGTCGGCCGGGCCGCCGAGAAGGCCGGTGAGGCGCTTCGGAGCCTCAGGATCGAGGAAGTCGAGGGTGATGAACTCGACGTTCTGCATCGGCTCGATCTCGAGTAGGTCGATGCCGACGATGCGGCCGGTCTCGCCGACAACCTTCGCCGCGACCTGCGACCAGCCGCCGGGCGCCGCACCGAGGTCGACGATGCGCTGGCCGGGCTTGAGCAGCTTGAACCGCTCGTCGATCTCCATCAGCTTGAAGGCCGCCCGCGAGCGGTAGCCCTCGCGCTTGGCCCGCTGCACGTAGGGATCGTTGAGCTGCCGCTCGAGCCAGCTCTTCTGCGAGTGGGTGCGCCCACGGCCGGTCTTCACCCGCTGCTTGAGCTCTCCGCGGACTCCACCCGTCGCGCCCGCTCCGCCACGCCTGTCGGTCACCGGTAGCCCCCGCGGCGCCAGACGCCGTCTTCCCGCATCATGTTCATCAAGAGTCCTTCGCGCAGGCCGCGGTCGGCGATGCGCAGGCGCTCGGCTGGAAACGCCCGGCGGATCGCCTCCAAGATCGCGCAGCCGGCGAGCACCAAGTCGGCACGGTCGCGGCCGATGCAAGGGTTCTCGGCCCGCTGGTCGAGGCGCGTGTCGAGCAGGTCGTCGATCGCGCCCGAGACCTCGGCGTCACTCATCCACAGTCCGTCGACGCGGCGGCGCTCGTAGCGCACCAGACGCAGGTGCATCGCCGCGATGGTGGTGACGGTGCCCGACGTACCGAGAAGGTGGAAGCCGGGGGCGATCGCCGCCGCCGCCGCACGGATCGCGAAGGGGCCCAGCATCTCGGCCACCTCCTCGACCATACCCTCGAACATCATCCGCGTGACCTCGGAGCCGCCATGGCGCTCGGCCAGGGTGACGACGCCGACGGGCAGCGAATCCCACGCGCGGATGCGAAGTGTCGGGTCGGTCGAAGGGTTGGCGGCCGCGCCGTCGAGCCAAGCGATCTCGGTGGAGCCGCCGCCGATGTCGAAGATCACGACGGATTCAGCCAACGGGTCGGCGAGCGCCGCGCAGCCGGTGACGGCGAGGTAGGCCTCGGTCTGCCGATCGACGATCTCGAGATCGAGGCCGACCTCCGCGCGCACCCGCGCGACGAAGTCGGCGCCGTTCACCGCGAGCCGGCACGCCTCGGTGGCGATGATCTTGGCCCGGCCGACGCCGCGGGCGCGCATCTTCCCCTTGCAGATCCGCAGCGCGTCGATCGTCCGCTCGATCGCCGCCTCGCTCAGGCGGTCGGAGTTTCCGAGCCCCTCGCCGAGCCGGACGATGCGGGAGAACGCGTCGATCACCCGGAAGCCGTGCGAGGACGGCTCGGCGATCAGCAGCCGGCAATTGTTGGTGCCGAGGTCCAGGGCCGCGTAGGCGTTGCGGCGCGTGTCGCGATGCGAGACCACGGGGGCGGAGCCGGGTGCCCCTGCCGGTGGCGCGCCCTGGGGGCGGGCCGGCGCGGTCGCGCCACTCTCGTCCCTCATCGGCGTCGCCGCGCTTTCCCATCCTTGGCCCCGGCGAGGAGCCCGGCCATCATTCGCGTCCGACCCTACTCGCTCGGCGGCGAACTGCAACGTCCGTTCGCAGCACCCGGCCCTGCATCCACGGTCGCCCGTGGCGAACGCTCTGTGAAATCAGGCCATCGCCTTGGCGAGGCTCGCGGCGCGGGAGGTGGGACGCAGCAGGCTCTTCACCTGGGAATAGGGGCGCGGCCGGTTGATGACCTCGTCGAGGCGCGACCACAGCGTCTTGGGCGAGAACGGCTTTGCAATGATCTCGTTGACGCCGAGGTTGATCGCCCGGTCGACGACGTTCCGGCGCGGCTGGGCGAGCATCAGGATGATCGGGATCGTCGGGCAGGGCGAGGTCGAGGGCGTGCGGGCCAGCCGGATGAACTCCTCGCCGGAGAGGATCGCGAGGTCCCAGTCGATGATCGTCAGGTCGGGCTTGCTCTCGGCCAGCACGCCGAGCGCCTCGGCCCCGTCGGGCGCCTCCAGCACGCGCTTGATGCCGACGCGCATCAGCATGTCGCGCACGATTCGGCGGATGTAGAGGCTCTCGTCCACGACGAGGGCGGAATAGTCCGGGAAGGTCGGGGTCGCGATCATTCGGGGGGCGGCACGCCGGCCCCGGCGAAGGCGGGAGCCTGTCGTCCTGCTTACGCCGCCGCCCTTTGCGCTTCCCTAACGGGGCGGCACCGCGTCGCGCCGCCCGGGTGCGCCGACGAGAAAGTGATGGAACTCTCGGTGGATCGACAACAAGGTCCTTGCGGTCAAGCCCCAATTGCGTCAGGACTGAGGCGTTATTCTTGGTTACCGCGACCGGGGGTAATGGGAGTGCGGGGCGTGAGCTGTCTGGGATGGCGCGCACGCGGTATTCGAGACGTGGTCGGCGGACGGTTTTTGGCGAGCTTTCGATGGGACGTGGTCGTGATTTCCGGGGGCCGCAGAAGCGCGGCTTCGATGAGGGTGGCGCAGAGCCGAGATGGCCTGATCAGGCTCCCCCGAGTGGCGGCGGATACGGTGGCGGCGGCTTCGGCGGCGGCGGCGGTGGTGGCGGCTCGCGGGGCAACTACGACCTCGACGACGACATTCCGTTCTAGGGCCCGGGCGCGGTCGCCTCGGGCGTCGCGAACGATCCGATCTCGAAAATTTGACGGCCTCGGATGTCCCATCCGGGGCAATTTTCATGAGCTTTGGCGAGATCGTCACCTGATCCGCCTAGACCCGGAGAAGTCTAATTTCCGCGATCGGCCGGTGTTTCGGCTAGATCCAAATGCTCTTCTGCAAAATCAGTCTTTTTGTCCTAAGCCTATCACCTGAGTCTGCAACCGGGGGGTGTGTCACTGGCAATCTGATGCCAGAAGATGTTATCTAGGGTTGAGCCTGCACATTTGCGTTTGGTTTAGATCTGGCTGGCAAGCGTCTGGATGATGTATTCCAGCCGCCCCCGGTGACATGCCGCGACGCTTCACCCGTCCCATTCGCCCGCCGCGCTTGCGTTCGTTCGCCGCCGCCACAGAGGGCGCCGCGGCGCTCGAGTTCGCCCTGGTGGCGCTTCCGTTCCTCGCGCTGGTCGGCGCGATCGTCCAGATCGCTTTCGTGATCTGGGCCGGGCAGAACTTCGACCGCACCGTTCAGAACGCGGTGCGCAGCCTGTTCACCGGGCAGTTCCAGATCGCCAACGCCGCCACGAGCAGCCCGGCGATCCTGCTGCAGAAGCTCAACGACGCGATGTGCGGCACCGGTGCGAACCGGACGATGACGCTGTTCGACTGTTCCAGCGTGAAGATCGACGTGTCGGTCGCGTCGTCCTTTTCGGCCGGGGCCGGCGCGACGCCGATGAACGCCACCTCGCGGACCTGGAACAGCGGCTTCGGCACGAACTACGCCTGCGCGAAGCCCGGGGCGATCGTCGTCGTCACCGCGGCGGTGAAGATCCCAGTGTTCTTCAGCCTGCTGAACCTCGCCCAGAAGAGTTTCGCGGACGGGACTCACCTCCTGCAATCGACGGCGGTGTTCCGCACCGAGCCGTACCAGACCACGGCCTCGACCGGATGTTGAGGACCGGACTTTCGTCCCTCCGCAGCTTCGTACGCGCCCGCGGCGGCGTCTCCGCGATCGAGTTCGCGCTGATCCTGCCCGTGCTGCTGACGATCTGGGCGGGCTTGTCGGAATACGCGCATGCGATCGACAACTGGCGCAAGGTCGTCCTGCTCGCCCGGACGGTGTCCGACCTGACGGCGCAGGGAGACGCTCAGAACCCGATCGACGCGTCGCTGATGGGCGACATCCTCGCCACCTCCACGCTGGTGCTGAAACCGTTCGACGCCAGCCGCGTGAAGATCGTGGTCAGCGCGATGGCCGTCGATCTCACCAACCTCAACCTGGTCCCGCGGGTCTGTTCCAGCACCGCCAACGCCAACGCCTCGGCGCGCGCCACCGGCGCGGCCTCCGACCTGACCGTGCCCGTCGGGTTCCGCGCCACCGGGGTCCGCTACGTCCTCACCGAGGTGAGCATGCCGTACACGCCGATGCTCGGTGCCTCGTTGGTCAAGCTCGTGAAGGGCGCCAGCACCGCGATCACGCTGAAGTCCAGCATCCCCTGGCCGGCGCGCGGCGGCCAACCCGCCAAATCGACCTACACCGAGGTCTGGATGCCCGGAGGCGCCGCATGCCCGTGATCCCGACCTCGGCAGGCCGCAAGGCGTCGCTGCGTGGACAAGCCGGCCGCTTCGCGCGGGCGCGCGACGGCAACGTCGCCCTGCTGTTCGGGCTGATGGCCCTCCCGCTCCTCGGATTTACCGGCGCGGCGATCGATTACGGCTTCGCCACCTACCTCGAGACCAAGCTCCAGGCGGCGACCGACGCCAGCGCGCTCGCCCTCTGCCAGACGCCGATGGCGACGACGAACGCGGTGCTCCAGACGCAGGCGTCCACCATGATGACCGGCTACATGGGCGCGACCGGCCTCACGGTCGATCCGCTGACGGTGACGGCGAACCCGCGCCAGATCACCTTGACGACCCACATCGTCTCACCGGTCTTCTTCGGCCGCATCACGGGCGTGACGGCACCGCGCCCTGGCGGATCGGCGCGCTGCGCCACGCCGATCCCGAAGACCTTCGAGATCGCGCTGGTGCTCGACAACACCGGCTCGATGCTCGAATCGAGCGGCGGCCAGAGCAAGCTCCAGGCGGTGCAGACGGCGGCGACCAACTTCGTCAACTACGTCTACACCAACGCCGCCTTCGCCACCGGCACCAAGATCGCGATCGTGCCGTTCGCGGCGTCGGTCGCCTTGAACCCCACGACCTACCGCTACGCGACCTGGATCGACCAGAACGCCAAATCCTCCTACCACTGGGACAACGTGCTCTCGCCGTCCGGGGCCGGCTTCACCAACCGTTTCGATATCTTCACCAAGTTGCAGGCCGCCTATTCCGGTTGGGGTTGGGGCGGGTGCCTGGAGACGTTGCCGTATCCGCTGAACGTGCAGGATGGTACGCCGTCGAGTTCGAACGCTGACTCATACTACGTCCCTATGTTCGCGCCCGACGAGCCGGGCAATGGCGGCACCGGTTATCGCGACTACAATAGTAGCCGGAGCTATAACAGCTACATCGACGACTCGACGTACAGCGCGTCCTGTCAGAGCCAGTCCAATGCGTCGTTCTTCGACGCGGAAGGTCGGGCGTGCAAGTACGTCAACCCGAAGAACGCTTCGCCGACGAATTCCAATTCCTCGACGAAGGTGCCGAACGGGCCGAACTTCGGCTGTACCACGCAGCCGCTCCAACGCCTGACCAGCGACACGTCCGTGCTGAAGACGACGATCAACGGCATGGCCGCCCTCGGATCGACGAACATCCACGAGGGCATGATGTGGGGGTGGCGTACGCTGTCTCCGATCAGCGTCTTCGCTGACGGGGCCGCGTACTCGTCGAACACCGTCAACAAGATCATCATCCTGATGACGGACGGGGCCAACAGTTGGGCGACGAACGGGTCCTCCTCCAACGGCTCGCTCTATTTCGCCGCAGGCTACCTCAAGAACGTCGACGGCACCGGTCCGGCATCGAGGCTCGTCCCCGGCACGCCGACCGTGAACGATGCCGACAGCGCCCGCGACGCCGTCGACGCGTTGACCGCGCTGGCGTGCAAGAACGCGAAAGCCACGGGAATTTCGATCTACACGATCGGCTTCAGCATCCCGTCGGATCCCATCGACACGCAGGGCCTGAAGTTGTTGAGCGACTGCGCGACGACGGCATCCCAATCGTTCGTCGCCAACGATTCGTCGAGCCTGATCGGGGCCTTCAACCAGATCGCGGCGAGCATCGGCACCTTGCGGCTGACGCAATAGTCACGGCGCTTCGGCGGGCGACAGCGCGTGGAGCGGCCCGAGCGCGCTTTGCTGGATCAGCAGCGCGACGAGGCCCGACCAGCCGGTCTGGTGCGAGGCGCCCAGCCCCCGGCCGGTGTCGCCGTGGTAGTATTCGTAGCAGAGCACGTGGTCGCGGAAGTGCGGGTCCTCCTGCTCCAGCCGGCTCGTCGCCTGGAACGGGCGCGTCCCGTCCGATCCGCGGGTCGAAAGCGCGATCATGCGGTCGGCCAGCATGTCGGCGATCTCCTGCAACGACAGGAAGGTGCCTGAGCCGGTCGGGGCCTCGACCCGGAAGTCCGGCCCGTAATAGCGGTGGAACCGGCGCAAGCCGTCGATCAGCAGGTAGTTGATCGGCAGCCAGATCGGGCCGCGCCAGTTCGAGTTCCCGCCGAACAGCCGGGTCCGCGACTCGCCCGGTTCGTAGGGCAGGGTGAGGTCGGCGCCGTCCCAGGCGAAGTGGAACGGCTGGCGCTCGTAGACCTTGGACACGCCGCGGATGCCGTGCGGCGACAGGAACTCGTCCGCGTCGAGCATCCGCCGCAGCAGCGCCTTGAGGCGATGCCCGCGCAGCAGCGACAGGAGCGCCGTGCCGCCTTCGCCCGGCTCCTGCCAGCGCGAGACCAGGGCGGCGAGGTCGGGCCGGTTCTCCAGGAAGAAGCGCAGGCGCTTCTGCAGGCCGGGGAGCTGAACGAGGTCGTCCTCGCGCAGCACCGCCACCGCGCAGATCGGGATCAACCCGACGAGGGTGCGGGCGCGGATCGGGATGCGCTCGCCGCCGGGCGTCTCGATCACGTCGTAGAAGAACTGGTCGGCCTCGTCCCAGAGCCCGCCCTTGCGCGCGGCGGCGTCGGCGATGAGCAGGAAGTGCTCGAAGAATTTTTGGGCCATGTCCTCGTAGGCGGGGTCGCGCAGGGCGAGCTCGACCGCGATCCGCATCAGCTCGAGGGCGTTCATCGCCATCCAGGCGGTGGCGTCCGACTGCGTCAGCGCCCCGCCCGCGATCGGCTTCGAGCGATCGAACAGGCCGATGTTGTCGAGGCCGAGGAAGCCGCCCTGGAACAGGTTGCGCCCGGACGCGTCCTTGCGGTTCACCCACCAGGTGAAGTTCATCGACAGCCTGTTGAACACCCTGAGCAGGAAGTCGTGGTCCGCCCGTCCGGTCAGCGCCCGGTCGAGGGAGAACACCCGCCAGGCGGCGAAGGCGTGGAGCGGCGGGTTGGCGTCGGAGAAGTTCCACTCGTAGGCCGGCAGCTCTGCGTTGGGGTGCCCGTAGGCCTCGTCGAGGAGGAGCAGGATCTGGCCCTTGGCGAAGTTCGGGTCGATCGTCGCGAAGACGAGGCTCTGGAGCGCGAGATCCCAGGATGCGAACCAGGGGTATTCCCAGGCGTCGGGCATCGAGACGATGTCGTGCGCCCGCACGTGCCGCCAGTCGGCGTTGCGCCCGGCCTTGCGCGCTTCGGGCGGGGCCGGCTGGGCCGGATCGCCGTCCAGCCATTCGCGCACGTCGTAACGGTAGAGCTGCTTCGACCACAGCATGCCGGCCAAGGCCTGGCGCTGCACCGCGCGCCGGTCGGCATCCGCGACGTCGGCTTGCAGCGCGGCGTAGAAGTCGTCGGCTTCAGTGATGCGGGCGGCGAACACCGCGTCGAAGTCGGCGAAGGCGTCGCCCGGCGCGTCGGCGGCGCGGAAACGCAGGCGCAGGCTCTGCGCGCCGCCCGGCGGGACGACGAGGCGGTGATGGCCGGCGCATTTCGTGCCGGACCGGTCGGGGTTGACCGCATCCGCTTCGCCTTCGACCACGTGGCGGCCGATCCCGTCCTTCGGGTAGCCGGCCCTCAGAGCGCCGAACAGGCGGTGGGCGTTGGTCTCGTTCTCGCAGAACAGCCATTCCGGCGCGCCGTCGGCGTGGAGCCGCATCGGCGGCATCGCGTGGTGGATGGCGAGCACGGTGCCGTCGGCGGCGAGCCGCAGGTCGGGACGCGGACCGTTCGCCCACGACCAGGTGTTGCGGGCGTAGAGCTGCGGCAGCAGCGTCAGCGTCGCCGCGTCCGGCCCGCGGTTCATCGCGGTGACGCGCATCAGCACGTCGTCTGGGCCGGCCTTGGCGTATTCGATGGTGACGTCGCAGTAGCGGCCCTCGTCGAACAGGCCGGTGTCGACGAGTTCGAACTCGCGGTCGTCGAGGCCGCGGCGGGCGTTCTCCTCGGTCAGGCGCGAATACGGGAACTCCCCGTGCGGATACTTGTACAGCATCCGCATGTACGCATGCGTCGGCACGCCGTCGAGGTAATAGTACAGTTCCTTGACGTCCTCGCCGTGGTTGCCCTGGGCGTTGGTCAGGCCGAACAGGCGTTCCTTGAGGATCGGGTCATGGCCGTTCCACAGGGCGAGCGACAGGCACCAGTTGAGGTCCTTGTCGGCAAAGCCCCCGATGCCGTCCTCGCCCCAGCGGTAGGCGCGCGAGCGGGCGTGGTCGTGGGGCAGGTAGTCCCAGGCCTCGCCGTCGGCGCTGTAATCCTCGCGTACCGTGCCCCATTGCCGGTCGCTGAGATACGGCCCCCACAGGCGCCAGGCCGGGTCGGCGCGGGTCTCGGCGAGGCGGCGCCCCTCCACGGTGTCGAAGATGCGCGGCGGTCGGTGGGTGTGGGGCACGTCCGGGATCGCCTCCGTTCGGGCGCGTCGGCGACGGGGCGCCGACGCCGCGCGCGAGGCCGACCGGTCCCATGGGCGGCGCGATCGTGCAAGGGCGGGTTGAATAAGGCAGATGCCGGGGGCTGGTCACGCCGCGCGCGCTGGTCCACACCGCCATCCTGATCGGCCGCCTGATGGAGCATCCCGGTTTGGACAAGGCTTCCCTCGCCTCGCACGCCCACCAGGTCCTCCAGGACGCGACGCTGCCGGAATGGCCGAACCATTACCGCGGCAAGGTGCGCGACAACTACGACCTCCCGGACGGGCGCCGCATCCTGATCAGCAGCGACCGGATCAGCGCCTTCGACCGGGCGCTCGCCGCGATCCCCTTCAAGGGGCAGGTGCTGACGCAGACCGCGCGCTACTGGTTCGAGGCCACCGCCGACCTCTGCCCCAATCACGTCCTCGCCTACCCGGACCCGAACGTGCTCGTGGGGCGTCGCCTCGACATCCTGCCGGTGGAGATCGTGGTGCGCGGCTACCTCGCGGGCAGCACCGCGACCTCGATCCTGACCCAGTACAAGGCCGGCGCGCGCGCGATGTACGGCCACACCCTCCCGGACGGGATGCGCCCGAACGAGCGGCTGCCGCAGGCGATCATCACGCCCACCACCAAGGCCGCCGACGGCGCCCACGACGCGCCGCTGACCGCCGACGCGATCCTCGACCAGGGGTTGCTGACGGCCGAGCAGTGGCGCATCGTGTCGGAGACGGCGCTCGCGCTGTTCGCCCGCGGCCAGCAGCTTTCAGCGCAGCGCGGGTTGATCTTGGCCGACACCAAGTACGAGTTCGGCACCGATTCCGACGGCCGCATCGTGCTCGCCGACGAGATCCACACGCCCGACAGCAGCCGCTACTGGTTCGCCAAGACCTATCCCGAGCGCTTCGCCGCCGGCGCCGCCCCGGAGAGCTTCGACAAGGACTTCGTCCGCAACTGGGTGGTCGCGCGCTGCGACCCCTACACCGATCCGATCCCCGAGATCCCGGCCGAGATCGTGCTGGAGACGGCGGCCGTCTACATCAACGCCTTCGAGACCATCACCGGGCGGACGTTCACTCTTCCCGATCCCGCCGAGGTGCCACTTGAGCGCATCCGCCGGAACCTGAAGGCGTATCTTTCTTAAGGGCTCGGATCGAGACCAAGATCAGATGGTCTCCGCCGCCCGCGAAGGTAATCGGATACTCGGTTCTGGAAAAACCGGCGTTCAAATCCTCCCCGTCATCCCAGGGCGCCGGAGGCAAGCGCGGGATCCAGAACCGCAGGTCGTGTTCCAGTCTGCTTCGTCGGCGGCTCTGGATCCCGGGCTCTGCTGCGCAGCCCCGGGATGACGGCGTGGAACGAATACAGGGGCGCTCCCTTCGCAGGCGTCGAGGTAGGACAACAGCGTTGCTCGCGACGGGCGAGCGCAAAGTAAGCTTCCATCACGCCGGAACGACGTTTGGCCCCGTCAGGCCCCGGCTGCGAAGCGCGTTGCGGCAATCGACGACGATCACGCCGCTGTCGCAGATCGCCGCGTAATCGATCGCGTCGTGATCGGTGACGATGAGGACGGCGTGGAACGCCGACAACGTCTCGGCCGTGAGTGCCGTGGAGGTCGCGCCCTTCAAGGCCTTGTAGGCGCGGGTGGTCGGAACCGCCGGCACGAAGGGGTCGTGGTAGTCGACCTGCGCGCCGCGGGCCTGCAGCATCGTCCAGAGCTTGAGCGCGGGGCTCTCGCGGATGTCGGAGATGTTCTTCTTGTAGGCCAAGCCCACGATCAGGATGCGGCTGCCGGACAGGCCGCGGCCGGCATGCGCGTCGAGGGCGCGGACGAGCTTGTCGAGCACGAAGCCCGGCATCTGCTGGTTGATCTCGCCGGCGAGCTCGATGAACCGGGTCGCAATGCCGAACTCGCGCGCCTTCCACGTCAGGTAGAACGGATCGATCGGGATGCAGTGCCCGCCGAGGCCGGGTCCGGGATAGAACGGCGTGAAGCCGAAGGGTTTTGTCTTGGCCGCCTCGATCACCTCCCAGACGTCGATGCCCATCGCGTCGAAGATCACCTTCAGCTCGTTGACCAGTGCGATGTTGACGGCGCGGAAGATGTTCTCCGTCAGCTTCGTCGCCTCCGCCGTCGCGGTGGACGACACCATCACCGTCCGGGCGACGAAGCGCGCGTAGAGCGCCTCGGCGAGCCGCGCCGCGTCCGGCCCGTCGCCGCCGACGATCTTGGGGATCGTCGCGGTGCTGAAGGAGGCGTTGCCGGGGTCCTCGCGCTCCGGCGAGAAGGCGAGGTAGAAATCCGTTCCGCTGCGATGGCCGGTGAGCGCTTCGAGCAGGGGTCGCACGACCTGGTCCGTGGTGCCCGGCCAGGTCGTCGATTCGAGTACGACGAGCTGCCCCGGTTGCAACCGCTTGGCGATCTCCTGGGTGGTCGTGCGGATGAACGACAGGTCCGGTTCGCGCTGCAGGGTCAGCGGGGTCGGTACGCAGATCAGGATGGCGTCCACCGTCGCCAAGCCGTCGAAGTCGGTGGTGGCGCGGAAGCGGCCGGACCTCACAGCCGCCGCCACCGCGTCGGCCGGGATGTGCTCGAGGTAGGTCTCGCCGCGCATCAACCTCGTCGGCTTGTCGGCATCGATGTCGAACCCGACCACGTCGAACCCGGCCCCCGCGGCCGCGAGGCAGAGCGGTAGGCCGACATACCCTAAGCCGATCACCCCAAGGGTCGCGGCGCCGCCCGCGAAACGCGCGACCGCCTCCTCGACCGAGAGGCGGGGGCCGGCGGGTCGGGCTTCGCTCATCGAAGGGTGTCCATCGCCTGTCCCCGTGGACGGACCGGGCACGGAAGCCCGGATGCCGGATCCGATGCGTGTCTTACCCGCTCCACGTCCTCAGGCCAGTGCGGGGGCATCGGTGCGGAAGGTTTTCCAGGCCGATCGTGTCCGGTGCAGATGAAGGTCTTGACCGGTCAAGACGGCTATGGGTTATGGCCGTCGTTCGAGAGTAGAGGCGGTCATGGCGGAAGATCACACCATCACGAAGGCACTTGCGGAGATCAGCCAGCGCCGCGATCTCCTTCAGGCCGAATACGAGCGGATCGGCACCGAGCTGGCGAAGCTGCAGATGGCCGAGGGCGCGCTGCGCTCGATCGTCGAGAACACGCCCCTGGACGCCGTCTCCGTCGCCGACGGCCCGGCCCGGAGGAGCGCCGACCGCGCCGCGTCGAGCGGACAGCCCTCGACCCGCGGCCCGCGCGGGCCCCGGGCGAACTCCGCCAAGGGCCGCCTGCGGGCGCTGCTCGAAAGCGCCGGCCCGCAGGGGCTTTCCACCGCGCAGGTGGCGCAGCGCCTGCCCGACGTCGCGCCGGCCACGCTGAACGCCTACCTCAGCACCATGGCCTCCAGCGGCGAGGCCATCCGCCGGGGCGATTTCATCAGCATCGCCAAGCCCGCGCTCTCCGAGGCCGATCCCGAATTCGATCCCGAATCCGATGCCGAGGACGGTGACGAGGACGCCGCACCGTCCGACGACGCGGACGTCGAGGCCGACGAGGCGCCGGAGGCGCACTGAGCGGCTGGCGCTGCCGCACGGCGCCCTGCGGGCCAGGCTCGGCAGGCGGTCGTCGAACCCTGAAAAGGTTCGTCAGAAGGCGTTCGCGATCGATCGCTACGAAAGGAAGGCCGATTTTGTCGGCTGAGGCGAGGGTAATATCGGCGTCGCGATGAAGCCCTGGTCGCCGCCGGATCAGACCGTTCAGGCGGAAGTCTCCGCCGCCGGCAGGGCGATCGCGACGCGTAGGCCCGGTGCGTTGTCGGCCAGGGTCAGGCGGCCCTGGTGTAGCCGGACGACCGCGGCGACGAGGCTCAGGCCCAGTCCGAAGCCGGGCGCCGAGCGGGCGTCCTCCAGGCGCACGAAGCGGTCGAGGACGCGTCCGCGCTCGGCCTCCGGGATGCCGGGTCCGCAGTCGGCCACCGTCACCACGATCTCGGAGCCGACCCGCGCCGCCGTCACCGCGATCGTGCCGTCGCCGCCGGAAGCGGTTCCCGCGCCGTACTTGATGGCGTTGTCGACGAGGTTGGCGAGCGCCTGCCCCGCGAGCTCGCGGTTGCCTTCGATGATCAGGCCGTCCGGCGCCGAGACGGTGAGGTGCAGGCCGCGCTCCTCGGCCAGCGCCTCGTAGAGTTCCCCGATCGCCCGCACCACCGGCCCGAGGTCGACGGGCGCCATCATCTCGCGGGCGTTGCCGGCTTCCAGGCGCGCGATCATCAGCAAGGCGTTGAAGACCCGGATCAGACCGTCACTGTCCTCGATTACGCCGTCGAGGGCGGCGCGCAGGGCGTCCGGCGAGCGCTCGCCGCGGAGCGCCTCGTCGGCGCGGTTGCGCAGCCGGGTCAGCGGCGTCTTGAGGTCGTGGGCGATGTTGTCGGAGACCTCGCGCAGGCCGCGCATCAGCTCGCCGATCCGCTCCAGCATCAGGTTGAGGTTCTGGGCGAGGCGATCGAGCTCGTCGCCGTTGCCCGCTACCGGGAGGCGCCGGCCGAGATCGCCCGCCATGATGGTGCCTGCGGTCTCGGTCATGGCGTCGACCCGCTTCAGCACGCGGCTGGCGACCACCCACCCGCCGATCACCCCGAGCAGGACCACGACGGCGAGCGAGGTGCCGAGGGTGCTGGCGATGACCCCGCGCAGGCGGTCGCGCTCCTCCACGTCGCGCCCGACGAGCAGGCGAAAGCCCCCCGGCAGGGTGAAGATCCGCACGATCGCCCGGTGGGTCTCGCGCCCCTGCGTCTCGCGGCTGCGGCCGTAGGTGGTCTCGGCCTGTCCCGGCGTCGCCAGCACGCTCGCGGGCAGGTCGCCGACGTTGCCGACCACGTGGTCGCCGTTGGCCGTGGTCACGAGGTAGAGCGAAGCGCCCGGCTCGGCCGCGCGCCGCTCGACAGCCCCGATCAGCCGGCGTAGCCCGCCGCCGTTGTACTGCTCGGCGAGCCCGTTGATCTCGGCGTCGATCGTCGAGACGATCTGGTCGTCGAGCACACGCCGCGCGCTCCAGGCGATGGTTCCGAGCGCGACCCCGGCGCAGGCCGCGAACACGACGAGGTAGGCGATCGACAGCTTGAACGCCGTCGTCCGGAACAGTTTCTGGATGCGCGTGAGGGGGCCGTCCGGCGCCGGGGCGTGCGGCGTCACGGGGATGGGATTCGCCACGGCGAAGGGACGGCCGTCGTCACGACGCCCGCGCCTCGTCGGCGCGCAGGATGTAGCCGGCGCCGCGGATCGTGTGGATCATCGGCGTGGCGGAGCCCTTGTCGAGCTTGGCCCTGAGGCGCGAGACGTGGACGTCGATGACGTTGGTCTGCGGATCGAAGTGGTAGTCCCAGACGTGCTCCAGCAGCATCGTCCGGGTCACCACCTGGCCGGCATGGCGCATCAGGTATTCGAGCAGCCGGAACTCGCGCGGCTGCAGCGCCACGTCCTGGCCGGCCCGGGTCACGCGGTGGGACAGCCTGTCGAGCTCGAGGTCGCCGACGCGGTAGGCGGTGGCCTCGGCGCTCGCGCCCGAGGCGCCGCCGCGGCGGGCGAGCACCTCGATGCGGGCGAGCAGCTCGGAGAACGCGTAGGGCTTGGGCAGGTAGTCGTCGCCGCCGGCGCGCAGGCCCTTCACCCGGTCGTCGACCTGCCCGAGCGCGGACAGGATCAGCACCGGCGTCGTCACCGCCTGCTCGCGCAGCGACCGGATCAGCGAGAGCCCGTCGAGCTTCGGCAGCATGCGATCGACGATCAGCACGTCGTAGGCGCCGTCGCAGGCGAGGCCGTAGCCGTCGAGGCCGTCGGTCGCGTGGTCGGCGACGTGGCCGGCCTCCCGGAACGCCTTGACGAGGTAGGAGACCGCCTCGCGATCGTCCTCGATGATCAGGAGCCGCATGGGTTCGGTCCATAGCGCGGACCGGGACGGGGCGGAATGGGTCTGGACGGTCACGATCCGGCTGTCCTCCTCCGATCGGTCGCCCGCACCATGGAACCGCCCGGATGACCGGAGCATCGCGAAAAGATGACGGTTCGGACAGGTTCGCCGGTTCCGCGAGGCACCCATGCGGGCGGGCGGGGATCGGATCGTGGGCCTGCGGCTTGTTCTGCCCCGCCGAGCGCATCGGATTTCACGGACAGCCCGCATGAACGACATCTCACGCCGCACCCTGATCGCCGCCGGCACCGCGCTCGCCGCCGGCGGCGCCCGCGCTGCCGGCGGCGAGCGCGG
>NZ_VRUT01000117.1:0-15562 GCF_008039465.1 Methylobacterium sp. WL120
GCCGGGGCCGGCCGCCCGCGCGGCGGCGCTCGCCCGATTGGAGGCGCTTCCCGAGCCGCGCCGGATCGTCCCCGAGATCGGCCTGATCGAGACGGCCGCGCCCTTCGCCTGGAGCGCGACCCGGACTGCGGCGGATCGCATCGCGTTCTCCGGCAGCCGCCCGGCGGAGATCGGCCGCGCCGCCTTGCGGACGCGTCTGGCCGCCGAGATCCCTGACGAGACCGCGATCGACGACGCGGCGCATGCCGCCCGCGGCGCGCCGCCGGATTTCCCGGCGGCGGCGGCCTACGCCGTCGCGCGCCTGCGCAACCTCGCCCCCGGCGGGACCGCGACGGTGACCGACCTCTCGATCGCGTTCTCAGGTGCGGCGTTGGACCTCGCCGCCTACGACGCCCTGCGCACTGCGCTGACCGACCCGCCGCCCGGCTACACCATCGGGCGCGTCGACGTCGTCCCCGCGCGGGCCGACGACTTCACCATGAGCGTGTCGCGAAAGCCCGGCGGCGGGCTGGTGCTCGACGGGTTCGTGGTTTCGGAATCCGCGCGGGCCGAGATCGGGCGCCTAGCCGGCGAGATCTCCGACGGCACCGCGGTCACGGACCGGATGCGCACCGCACGGGGCCTCGCCAAGGACGTCGATCCGGATGCGCTGGCGAAATTCCTGATCCGCCTGGTCGGGCTGATGCAGGGCGGCGGCGCGCGCTTCGACGGCGCGCGGGTGTCGGTGGCGGGCGACGCCGTGGACAGCCAGGCCGTCGGCGAGATCGAGGCGGTGATGCGGGACGCCCGGCCCGCCGGGGTCGGGACGGGCTCGATGGCGCTTGCGGTGAAGCCGCTCTCCCCCTACCGCGTCGCGATCCGCCGCGAGGCTGACGGCGTCAGCCTGTCCGGCCACCTGCCCGATGCCGAGGCGCGCGACCGGCTGCTCGCCGTGGTGCGCCCGCGCTTCTTCCGCGAGCGCATCCTCGACCGCACCCGCATTGCCGACGGCGCGCCGCCGGACCTCGCCGCGGCTCTCACCGCCGCGGTGCCGGTGCTGGCGAGCCTGTCGAGCGGCGAGGTCGCGGTGGCCGACCAGACGCTGACCCTCTCCGGCACGAGCCTGTATCGCGAGGCCGCGGTGCGGGTCGGCGCGACCCTGCCGGCGGCGATGCCGGCGGGATGGACCGCGAGCGTGGCGGTGGTGCCGAAGAACCCGGCGCCGACGCGCGACCCCGAAGCCTGCCGCAGCGCCGCGACGGCGCTCGTCGGCGGCACCGGCCTGCGCTTCGCGCCCGGCTCAGGCGCGTTGTCACCGATCTTCTATCCCGTGCTCGATCGCCTCGCGGAGCTTGCCAAGACCTGCCCGTCGCTGCGCATCGCGGTCGCCGGCCACGGCGATCCGGCGAAGACCGCCCCGCCGGACGCGAAGGTGGCGGACGCAGCCCAGACGCAGGGTATCGCGAGTGCGGCGCCCAAGCCCGAGGCCGGCAAGGCTGCGTCGGCCAAGCCCGAGCCCACTAAGTCCGGTGAGACCAAGCCGGCCGCGAAGGCGGTGCCCGCAAAGGACGCCAAGGGCTCGAAGGACACCAAAACTTCGAACGACGCGAAGGGTTCGAAGGACGCCAAGGCGGCGAAGGACACCAAGCCGGCCAAGGACGCAAAGGCCGGCAAGGAGACCGCCGAGGCGCCGGAGCCCGACCTGCCGCGGCTGCGCGCCGGCGCGGTGGTCGAGTACCTGCTCCAGGCCGGCGCTGGGCTCGACCAGGTCGTCGTCGCCGACAAGCCCTCGGAGCGGCCGGGCATCGCCATCGCCGTGCTGCCCTGACCTCCGGAAGGTTTTGCCGTGATGCTCCTCCTCGCCGGCCTTTGGCCGGGATCGTTGGCCGCGCTCCTGCTCGGCCTCGCCGTCGGCGGCCTCGCCGGGGTGCCGGCCCGGCCGGCGATCCCCGCCGCGCTCGGAATCGCGACCCTGGCCCTGGCCGGGCTCGCCATCGCGGGGATCGTGCCCGGCGTGCCGGGATTCTGGCTGGAGAGCGCGGTGGCGATGCTGGTGTCCTACCTCGCCGGCTGCGCGCTGGGCGCGCTCGCCCGGAAGTCCGCCCGGGTGCGACCGCACGATCCCCCGACAAGCTGAGGACGGCGCGGAACCAAGGCGCCCCGATCCGGCGTTGCCCCTCCAGACAGAGCCTTCGGGCTCACCGGAGACACGCAACGGATCCCACGCCATGAGACTCGATCGCTCCGCTCGACGCCACATCGGCCTGCGCCCCCGCGCCGGCCTCGCCGCCACCGCCCTGCTCGTCGCCGGCCTTGCCGGGTCCGGCGCGGTCGCCCTGCTCGGCGATTTCGTCGAGCCGGCCCGCGCCCAGTCCGCCGCGAGCCACATCGACCAGCCCACCCCTGCGACCCTGCCGAACGGCGCCACGCGCGCGAACGGCGACGTCGCGGCGCCGCACGCGCTCAAACCCAGCACCGACGTGATGGACACCGGGACCGTCCCCGACGCGCGGACGAACCCGATGCAGCACTTGCCGGACCGGACGCGCGCCGCACACTGACCGTCACGACGCAACCTCGTCCCCGCCCCCGCCGTTGATCGGCGGGGGCTTTTTCATACGCTCCTGCGGCGTCGTCTCGCGCTCCGTCCCTCACAGGCGAAGGAAACCACCATGGGTCTGCTCGATTCGGTGATTGGCGGCGTGCTCGGGCAGGTGCTCGGCGGCGGACGGGGCAATGCCGGCAACGCGGGCGGCGGTGCGATGTCGCCGATCGTGAAGGCCCTGCTGATGCTGCTGCTCGCCAAGGGCGCGAGCGGCGGCCTGGGTGGAGCGCTCGGCGACATTCTCGGCGGCGGCCAGCGCCGGCCGGAGCCCGGCCCCGACACCGAGCGCTCCGGCGGCGCCGGACCCTACGGCCGCGATCCCGGCCATTCGGCTGACGACGTCGCCGGCCAGGACCCCGGCGACATCGGCGGCTTCGACCAGGAGGGCGGCCGTCGCGACGCGCCGCTGCCGCCCGGCGACTTCAGCGACCTCTCGGGCATGCTCGACGGACCCGGCGATCGAGCCCAGGTTCCTCCACCAGGACATGTCGCACATGAAACGGCGGGCGATCTTGGCGGGCTCGACGGCCTCGTCGATCGCTTCCGCCAGGGCGGCTTGGGCGACGTGATCGACTCGTGGATCGGCCACGGCAGTAACCGCAGCATCGAACCCCACGACCTCGCCCGCGCGCTCGGCCCCGACACCCTCGGCGCTCTCCAAAACCAGACCGGGATGGACCGGGACTCGCTGCTGTCCCAGCTCTCTCAGGTGCTACCGGAGGTGGTGCACGGGCTCACGCCGCAGGGAAGGGTGCCGGATGCGGGGGAACGGAAGTCTTGGTAATTAGAGGCTGTAATTTTTAGGGTTATTTAAGCATACACGATGTCTGCACGAATAAGTGCGATCATCGTGTATTTTTAGGGGTATACATTACGTCTAGCCAGTTAACCCAAGTATTTTGCTTTTTAGAACGAGATTTATACGTGAGGCAATATGGAGAACTACAAGCATATGATACGAAATATTGATTTTCTGGGTGGAATTATATGTTTGATAAGCAACCGAACAATCTTATAATTATCTCCACAAATGTTTCACGGGTCAAATAATTAGAGCTCCAGCCATCACGTGGGCTCTTTTCAAGTAAGCAATTCGGTGCTGTGCTCAGACGCGTCGATGAATTCAGGCGATCCGCCGCACCACCAAGCTCGCATTCGTCCCACCAAACCCGAACGAGTTCGACAGCGCGATGTCCACGCGCTTCCGCTTGGCCTCGTGCGGCACGAGGTCGAGGGCGGTCTCGACGCTTGGGTCGTCGAGGTTGAGGGTCGGGGGGATCACCCCGTCGCGAATGGTCAGGATCGAGAAGATCGCCTCGATGGCGCCGGCCGCGCCGAGGAGGTGGCCGACGGCGGACTTGGTCGAGGACATGGCGATGCCGGCGGCCGAGGCGCCAAGCAGGCGCTCGACGGCGCGCAGCTCCAGTTCGTCGCCCATCGGCGTCGAGGTGCCGTGGGCGTTGATGTAGTCGATCGCGCCTGGGTCGATGCCGGCGCGCTTCACCGCGGCCGTCATGCAGCGGAAGGCGCCGTCGCCGTCCGGGGACGGGGAGGTGATGTGGTAGGCGTCGCCCGACATCCCGTAGCCGACCACCTCGGCGTAGATCTTGGCGCCGCGGGCCTTGGCGTGCTCGTACTCCTCGAGCACCACCACGCCGGCGCCTTCGCCCATCACGAAGCCGTCGCGCGCCTTGTCGTAAGGGCGGGAGGCCTTGGTCGGCGTGTCGTTGAAGCCGGTGGAGAGGGCGCGGCAGGCGGCGAATCCCGCGATCGACAACCGGTCGACCGGCGATTCCGCGCCGCCTGCGACCATCACGTCGGCATCGCCCAGCATGATCAGCCGGGCCGCGTCGCCGATGGCATGCGTGCCGGTGGAGCAGGCGGTGACGACGGCGCTGTTCGGGCCTTTCAGCCCATGCGCGATCGAGACCTGGCCCGAGGCCATGTTGATGATCCGCCCGGGGATGAAGAACGGCGAGATCCGCCGCGGGCCCTTGTCCTTGAGGGTCACCGAGGCGTCGTAGATGCCGCCGATGCCGCCGATGCCCGAGCCGATCATCACGCCGGTGGCGCACTGGTCCTCGTAGCTCTTCGGGTGCCAGCCGGAATCGTCGAGTGCCTGGCCGGCGGCCGCCATCGCGAAGACGATGAACGGGTCGACCTTGCGCTGCTCCTTCGGCTCCATCCAGGCGTCGGGATTGAATGTGCCGTCGCCGCCGTCCCCGAGGGGCACGGTGCAGGCGATGCGGCAGGCGAGGTCGGAGGTCTCGAAGGTGGTGATCGGGCCGGCGCCGCTGTCGCCGGCGATCAGCCGGCTCCAGGTGTGCTCGACTCCGCTGCCGAGCGGCGTGACCATCCCTAGACCCGTAACCACCACCCGCCGCATCGCGCTATCCCGAACCCGTTCCGCTTCAACAACGAGTGCGGCGCGTCGGGCGTTTCCACCCCGCCCGCGCCGCGTCGACCCGAAGGATGTTTCGACCGCTCAGGCGGCCGAGTTCTTCTCGAGGAACTTCACCGCGTCGCCGACCGTCTGGATGGTCTCGGCGGCGTCGTCGGGGATCTCGACGTTGAATTCTTCCTCGAACGCCATCACGAGCTCGACGGTGTCGAGGCTGTCGGCACCGAGGTCGTCGATGAAGTTCGCGCCCTCGACCACCTTCTCGGGCTCGACGCCCAGGTGCTCGACGACGATCTTCTTCACGCGCTCAGCGATATCGCTCATCGTTGCTGGTCCTCGGTACTTCACGTTACGTGGGTGAAAGGAATGGCGCCGTTGCCGCCGTTGGCCCTTGGTGTCGGGCCGGACTTGTCTCTGGCGGCCGGTGACCGATCGCGCTGGGTCCTGAAATCCTGTTGGCCTTGGACTCGGAACCCGCCGAACCGTCAACCCCCTGCACGGCAGCCGGGGTGTTAACACAGGGTTTCGACGCTGGCGAGGCCCGGTTCACGAAGCGTTCATCGGTGCGGTTCGCACGCCGATTTCGCCGCGTTTTCCGCAGGATGGAGGGGCCTCGCGCGATGGCGTCACACCATCGCCATGCCGCCGTTCACGTGCAGCGTCTGGCCGGTGACGTAGGCCGCCTCATGCGAGGCCAGGTAGACCACTGCGGCCGCCACCTCTGCGCCCTCGCCGAGGCGCCCCGCGGGCACGCGGCCGAGGATGCCCTCGCGCTGCTTCTCGTTCAGAACGTCGGTCATCGGCGAGGCGATGAAGCCGGGGCTGACGCAGTTCACCGTGACGTTGCGCGAGGCGACCTCGGCCGCCAGCGCCTTGGTGAGCCCGACGAGGCCGGCCTTGGCCGCCGCGTAGTTGCCCTGGCCCGGGTTGCCCGTGGTGCCGACCACTGAGCCGATATTGACGATCCGCCCGGCACGCCGGCGCATCATGCCCCGCACCGCCGCCCGCGACAGCCGGAACGCGGCCGTGAGGTTGACGGCGATGACCTGGTCCCACTCCTCATCCTTCATCCGCACGAAGATGTTGTCCCGGGTGATGCCGGCGTTGTTGACCAGGATGTCGAGCCCGCCGAGCGCGGCTTCCGCCGCCGGCACCAGCGCCTCGACGGCGGCGGTGTCGGACAGGTTCGTCGGCAGCACGTGGGCGCGCTCGCCGAGTTCGCCGGCCAGGGCTTCCAGCGCCTCGGTGCGGGTGCCCGACAGGGCCACCGTGGCCCCCTGCGCATGCAGCGACCGCGCGATGGCGCCGCCGAGCCCACCGGTCGCGCCGGTGACGAGGGCTTTTTTCCCGGTGAGGTCGAACATGGTGATCACCTGTTGGTCGGGTTGGTTTCTATCGGCGGCGTTTTGGGGCCAGTCCCGGTCGGCGTGACGGACCCCCTCTCCCGTGCGGGAGAGGGTTGGGGGTGAGGGGCATGCCCTCTCCGGAAAGACCTGACCCCTCACCCTGTCCCTCTCCCGAACGGGAGAGGGGACCCGCGCTGCCTTCCCTAGCTCCGAGGGAATGCAGCCACATCCTCCGGCGTGCCGACCGGCGTCGCGGATGCGCCCGATGCGATCCGCTTGACGAGGCCGGACAGCACCTTGCCGGAGCCGACCTCGTAGAACGTGTCGACGCCTGCTGCGGCCATGGCCGCGACGCTCTCGCGCCAGCGCACCGTGCCCGTCACCTGCGCCACGAGGTTTTGGCGAATCGCGGCCGGATCGGAGACTGGGGCGGCGAGCACGTTGGCGTAGAGGGGGACGATGGGCGCGCGCAACGTCACCGCTTCGAGGGCCGCGCGCATGGCATCCGCGGCGGGCTGCATCAGGCGGCAATGGAACGGCGCGGAGACGTTGAGCATCACCGCCCGCTTGATCCCGCGCGCCTGCGCGATAGCCACGGCGCGCTCCACCGCGGCCTTGTCGCCCGACAGCACGACCTGGCCGGCGCCGTTGTCGTTGGCCACATCGCAGACCACGCCCTCGGCAGCCTCCGCCGCGATCGCGGCAGCGGTCTCGGTGTCGGCGCCGATCAGCGCCGCCATGGCGCCGTCGCCCGGGGCGACGGCCGCTTGCATCGCCTCACCGCGGATGCGCAGCAGGCGTGCAGTGTCGGCGATCGTCAGGCTGCCGGCGGCGGCCAGCGCAGAATACTCGCCGAGCGAGTGGCCGGCGACGAAGGCGACATCCCGCGCGAGGTTGAGACCGCGCTCGGCCTCCAGAACCCGCAACGCCGCGAGGCTCGCGGCCATCAGCGCCGGCTGGGCGTTGGCGGTCAGCGTCAGCGCCTCGATCGGACCCTCGAACATCAGGCGCGCGAGCGGCTGGCTCAGCGCCTCGTCCACCTCCGAAAACACTGCGCGCGCCTGCGGGAAGGCCTCGGCCAGCGCCTTGCCCATGCCGACGGCCTGGCTGCCCTGGCCCGGAAAGATAAGTGCCCGCACGGTCGCTCCGTCGCCTAACCCGTTGCTCGGAAAGGGCGGCGCAGTCGCACCGCCCGCCGCAGGTGTCAACAATGCAGCGCACAAACCGGCGAGGGTGTCAGCCCTCGTCGAAGAAGTCGACGTTGCCGGTGTCGAGGCTGTAGGCGGCCCCGACGATGCGGAGCTTGCCCGCCTTCAGCGGATCGAGCAGCGACGGCTCGGAGGCGGTGCGCAAGCGGGAGACCACGCGGCTCACGTTGGCGCGCACCGCGTTCTCGACGAAATCGCCGGCCTTGTCGCGAACCGAGAGGACGGCCGGAACGATCGGCTCGATCATCCGCCCGATCGAGCCGGCGAACTGTGCGTTGTCCCGAACCACGCTTACCGCCGCCTCGACGGCTCCGCAGCGGCTGTGGCCCATCACCAGGACCAGTGGCACGCCGAGCTGCGAGACCGCGTACTCGATCGAGCCGGTGGCGGCTGTGTCGGCGGTGTTGCCGGCGTTGCGCACGATGAACAGCTCTCCTAGGCCGCGGCCGAACAGGATCTCGGGCGAAACGCGCGAATCGGAACAGCTCACCAGGACACAGAACGGCGTCTGCCCGAGGGCGATCTCGATGCGGCGCTCGCGCCCCTGTGCCGCCCGCACCGGCGAGTCGGTGAGATAGCTGGCGTTGCCGTCCTTCATCACCTTGAGCGCCTGATCGGGGCTCATGTCGGTCTTCTTGGAAGACAGGCTCGCGGCGAAGGCACTGGTGGGCAGGGCGGTGGCGGCGAGAGCGGCACCGCCGAGGTGGCAGCCGCAGCCGAGGAGGTGGCGCCGGCTCAGGCGATCGGTCATGTCGTGCTCCCGCATGCCGGACGACGACCCGCTCCGGCCGATCGTTTCTGACTGTTTCCGACCGAGACTGTAAAGGGCGTCCGCTTCCAAACCGCTGTGCTTGTTGCCAAACCGCATCCGGTGTATGAGCCGCCACCGCCCGACATTCCCCGTATCCGCTGGAAGGAGCCGCTGCGCATGGCTCGCGTCACCGTCGAAGATTGCATCGAGAAGGTCGAGAACCGGTTCGAGCTCGTCCTGCTCGCGAGCCACCGCGCCCGCCTGCTCGCCGCCGGCGCCCCGCTTACCGTGGACCGCGACCGCGACAAGAACCCGGTCGTGGCGCTGCGCGAGATTGGCGACGAGACGATCACCGCCGACGACCTCAAGGAACAGCTGATCCACTCGATGCAGAAGTACGTCGAGGTCGACGAGCCGGAGGCCGAGGCCGTGCCGCTGCTGTCGAGCTCGCCGACTGCCGCCGCGGTCTCGCCGACCGCCGCGAGCGACGATTCCGCGCCGCAGTTCGACCGCATGAGCGAGGAAGACCTGCTCCGCGGCCTCGAGAACCTCGCGCCCCCGGTCGAGACCGACGACGAGGGCGAGTAGCCCCGCCGCCGTCACGCGATGGCGTAGATCAGGCCCGGCGGCGACGCCGGGCCTTTTGCTTGGCGCGAACCTCAGTTTCTCGGCCTGCGACGCGATCGGGGCTGGCGCAGGCCCGCGGCTTGCGTGAAACTTCGGCTCGAACCTGATCGGAAAGGGTCTCCCGGCGGATGATGCGCCAGTACGAACTCGTCGAGCGGGTGAAGCGCTACAACCCCGCGACGAACGAGGCGCTGCTCAACCGAGCCTACGTCTACGCCATGCGTGCGCACGGCACGCAGAAGCGGGCGTCGGGCGATCCGTTTTTCGCCCACCCCCTCGAAGTCGCCGCGATCCTCACGGATCTGCGCCTCGACGACGCGACTATCGTCGCGGCCGTGCTGCACGACACCGTCGAGGACACGGCCGCGACCCTCGACGAGATCCGCGAGCTGTTCAGCCCGGAGATCGGCGCGCTCGTCGATGGCCTGACCAAGCTCAAGCGCCTCGACATGGTCTCGAAGCGTGCGGCGCAGGGCGAGAACTTCCGCAAGCTGCTGCTCGCCGTGGCGGCGGACGTGCGCGTGCTGCTCGTCAAGCTCGCCGACCGCCTGCACAACATGCGCACCCTCCAGCACATGCGCGCGGACAAGCGCGAGCGGATCGCGCAGGAGACGCTGGACATCTACGCGCCGCTCGCCGGCCGCATGGGCATGCAGGAGCTGCGCGAGGAGCTGGAAGACCTGTCCTTCCGCAACCTCAAGCCCGACATCTACGCCACCGTCACCCGGCGGCTCTCCGACCTCACGGCGAAGTCCGAAAGCCTGGTCGACACGATCGAGCGCGACCTCACGGCGAAGCTGTCCGCCCGCGGGATCGAGGCCGTCGTCACCGGCCGGCAGAAGCGCCCGTTCTCGATCTGGTCGAAGATGGAGCGGAAGTCCGTCGCCTTCGAGCAGCTCTCCGACGTGTTCGGCTTCCGCGTCGTGGTGGAGACGCTGGACGATTGCTACGCCGCGCTCGGGGTCGTCCACACCACCTGGCCGATGGTGCCGGGGCGCTACAAGGACTACATCTCGACTCCGAAGCAGAACGACTACCGCTCGATCCACACGACGGTGATCGGGCCGAAGAGCCAGCGCGTCGAGCTCCAGATCCGTACCCGCACGATGGACGACATCGCCGAGTACGGCATCGCCGCTCACGCCCACTACAAGGAGGCCGCCAAGCTTCCCGCCGGCCGCGAGTCGGAAGGCGGCGTCGCCCCACGCCTCGCCGCCGAAAGCGGCGCATACCAGTGGCTGCGCCGCACGATCGAGCTGCTGGCCGAGGGCGACAGTCCCGAGGAATTCCTGGAGCACACCAAGCTCGAGCTGTTCCAGGACCAGGTGTTCTGCTTCACGCCGAAGGGCCGCCTGATCGCGCTGCCGCGCGGCGCCACGCCGATCGACTTCGCCTACGCGGTGCACACCGATGTCGGCAACTCGGCGGTGGGCGCCAAGATCAACGGCCGGATGGCGCCGCTGCTGCACGAGCTCGCCAACGGCGACGAAGTCGAGATCTCGCGCTCGGACGGGGCCGCGCCGCCGGCCGCCTGGGAATCGCTCGTCGTCACCGGCAAGGCCCGCGCCGCGATCCGCCGCGCCACCCGATCGGCGGTGCGTCGGCAATATGCAGGCCTCGGCCGCCAGATCCTCGACCGTGCCTTCGAGCGGGCGGGCAAGAGCTTTTCCGACGACAAGCTGCGCGGCGCGCTCCCGCGCCTGGCCCGCACTTCGGTCGAGGACGTGTTCGCGGCGGTGGGGCGCGGCGAGATGTTCTCGGGCGACGTCGTGCGCGGCGTCTACCCGGACTACAAGGACGAGCGGAAGACCGGGCCGGCGGGGGTCGCGCAGCCGGTCGTCAACGGTGCCGGCCGGCTGATCCGCACGAAGGACCAGACCATGCGCCTGACCTTCCCCGGCGGCGGCACGGCGGACGGCACCGACGCGATCCCGATCCGCGGGCTGGCCGGCGACCTGCCCGTCAGCTTCGCGCCGGATGGCGGCGCAGTGCCCGGCGACCGCATCGTCGGCATCCTCACGCCGGGCGTCGGCGTGACGATCTACCCGATCCAGTCGGCGGCGCTCGCCGCCTTCGACAACGAGCCCGAGCGCTGGCTCGACGTGCGCTGGGACATCGAGGCGGACGCCACCGAGCGCTTCCCGGCGCGGCTGGCCACCCAATCGATCAACGAGCCCGGCGTGCTGGCGCAGATCGCCCAGGTCATCGCCGACCACGACGGCAACATCGACAACCTATCGATGAAGCGCCGCACCCAGGACTTCACCGACATCGTCATCGACCTCTCGGTCTGGGACCTGCAGCACCTCAACGCGATCGTCGCGGAACTCAGGGGCAAGCGCACGGTGAGCCGGGTGGACCGGGTGAACGGATAGGGCTGCCGTTCGTTCGGGCCGCCCCGGCATGATGGGGAGGATCTTTTGGACGGCGGCCGCTCGGCTGGGCGCCGCCGACGCCGCACCCTGCACGGTCAGCGGCTTGCCTCCCCCTGCCGCCGCTGCCACAAGCGCAGCGTCTGCATCCAATCCCGCCAGGAGCCACGCGCGCATGAGTCCGGACGAAGTCTTGGCGGAATTCCGCGATGCGGGCGCGCTGCTCGAAGGCCATTTCATCCTGAGTTCCGGCCTGCGCTCGGCGGTCTTCCTGCAGAAGATGGCCATCTTCTCCGAGCCGCCGCGCACGGAGCGCCTGTGCAAGGCGCTGGCCGCCGTCATCACGGCGCGGTTCGGCAAGGTCGACATCGTCGTCTCGCCAGCGATCGGCGGTATCGTGCCGGGCTACGAGACCGCACGCCACCTCGAGGCGCGGGCGATCTTCGTCGAGCGCGATCCCGGCGGACCGTTCACCCTGCGGCGCGGCTTCAGCATCCCGGCGGGCCAGCGCGCGGTCATCGTCGAGGACATCGTCACGACGGGGCTCTCCGCCCGCGAATGCCTCGCCTCGCTCCAGGCGGAGCCCGGCGAGGTCGTCGGGGCCGCCTGCCTGATCGACCGATCGGGCGGCCGCGGCGAGATCGGCCTACCCCTGGTCTCGCTTGTAACCCTCGACATCCCGACCTATCCCCCCGACGCCCTGCCGCCGGAACTCGCCGCGCTGCCGCCGGTGAAGCCCGGAAGCCGGGTGATGACGAAGGCTTGATCACGACCGAGCATCCGGTGGATCTAATCTGATCTGCCGGGAGATAGATGTCGACCAGTCGTTGCTTAATCGTTCTCAAAAATATCGACGAGGTTGCATTACCACAAGCGATCGGCGGCCGATTTTATGCCCGAGCTTGACACGTTCGTCGGCGCCCCTCAAGAATACCGGTTACTATTGCGAACCGTCGCCAGCGTTTTAAAAAATAAATTCGATTTTCCTCCGTTTGTGCGATTTGGCAGCCGTAACATTGATGCGTGTCGTTCGCCCGCATCGCAGGCGCGGCACGCGACGTGATTTTCCTGTGTCGATATTTCAAAGATGGATCGTGCCATGAGTGCACTACAACGCAGCGCCTTGTTCATCGACGGCGCCAACCTCTACGCCACGACGAAAGCTCTCGGGTTCGATATCGATTACAAGCGGCTGCTGAAGGAATTCCAGGGCCGGGACAACCTGATCCGGGCGTTCTACTACACCGCCATGGTCGAGGATCAGGAATATTCCTCGATCCGTCCGCTGATCGATTGGCTCGACTACAACGGCTACCGCGTTGTGACCAAGCCGGCCAAGGAGTTCACCGACTCCCTCGGCCGCCGCAAGATCAAAGGCAACATGGACATCGAGCTCGCGATCGACGCGCTCGAGCTGAGCGCCTACATCGACCACATGGTGCTGTTCTCCGGCGACGGCGACTTCCGGTCACTCGTCGAGGCGATGCAGCGTCGCGGCGTGAAGGTGACGGTGGTCTCGACCATCCAGACCCAGCCGGCGATGATCTCCGACGACCTCCGGCGTCAGGCCGACGAATTCGTCGACCTCGTCCAGCTGATCGGCAAAGTCGGCCGCGACTCGGGAGAGCGTCAGGTCCGCCCGGCCGGGGACCGCATGCGCGACAACGCTGAGCGGCCGACGCGCCCGAATCCCGGCCTCGAAAGCCGCTACGGCATCCGCCAGGGCCAGAACGGCGCGCCGGACGCGCCCGACGCCGACTAGGGCTTCATGGCCTCCGCATCGAGCCAGGCGATCACGTCGGCGGCGCTGCGATCGGGCGGGAACACCGGGTAGAACACCTTCGTCACGACTCCGTCGTCGATGACGAGGGTGAGCCGCCGCAGCAGGATGGTGCCAGCCGTCTCGAAGGTCGGAAGGCGCACCGCCATGGCGTAGGCGCGGGACGCGTCCGACAGCAGCGTGAATGGCAGATGCAAGCGCTCCACCGCCTCGCGCTGGTAGGCGCTCGTCTGCGTCGACAGCCCGTGCACCTGCGCGACGCCCCGGGCCTTCAGATCCTCATGCAGATCGCGAAAGCCGCAGGCCTGCGGGGTGCAGCCGCGCGCACCGGGGATCACATCCCAGTCGGGCACGAGGTTCGGCTTTCCCGGCTCCCCGGTGCGCGGATAGGCGAAGACCACCGTGCGGCCGGCGCACTTCGCCAGCGAAACGCGAGTCCCGTCGGTCGCGGCCAGCGACACGTCGGGCAGGCGCATCTCGACCAGATGCGCCGCCGCGCCGTCGTCGATCGGGGCGGGGAGGTCGGCGGGCAGGGCGAGGTTCGGATCCATGGCGTCGCTCCGACTCAAGGGGAGAGGCGTGCGAGAAGCGGCGTTACGGCTCGCACCCTCAGGCGTACCGTCGAACTCTAACATTGCGTGAGGCATCCGCGCCTTCCCTCCTCCGCAAAGGGGGGAGGGGAGGCGCGTTGGGGTTTTGGCGCGATCCGTGTTCCCGTTGCCCGGCGTGGCGGCCTGCGCGCAGCGATCCGAGACCTACCCCCGGTCGCGTAAAATCCGAGCGCGATCGCGCTGCCAGTCGCGCTCCTTGCTGGCCTCGCGCTTGTCGTGGGCCTGCTTGCCCTTGCCGAGGCCGAGCTCGACCTTCGCACGGCCCTTTTCGTTGAAGTAGATCTTCAAGGGCACCACCGTGTAGCCCTGGCGCTGCGTCGCGCCGATCCACTTGTCGATCTGGCGGCGATGCAGCAGCAGGCGCCGCGGGCGCTTGGTCTCGTGGTTGAAGCGGCTCGCCTGGACGTATTCCGGGATGTAGGCGTTGAACAGCATCAGGTCGCCGCCGGACGGCCCAGCATAGGCCTCGCCGATGGTCGCGCGGCCGCTGCGCAGCGATTTCACCTCGGTGCCGGTCAATGAGATACCGGCCTCCAGGGTGTCCTCGATCGCATAGTGGAAGCGTGCGGCGCGGTTGTCGGCGACGATGCGGCGGTTCGGTTCGGGTTTGGGAGCCATCGGTTTCTTTGGTGCGCGGCGTCAGCTGGCCAGGAGGCCGGCATGGCGTAGGGCCGCGTCAACGATCGCCTTGGTCTCGTCCGACACCGGAACCAGCGGCAGGCGCACGTCGGCGCTCATGTGGCCGAGACGCTCCAGGGCATACTTCACCGGGGAGGGGTTCGATTCGGCGAACAGCCCGACCTGGAGCGGTAGCAGCCGGTCCTGTAGCTGCAGCGCCTTGGCGTAGTCGCCGGACAGCGTCGCCTCCTGCAGGTCGGCGCAGAGCCTCGGCGCCACGTTCGAGACCACGGAGATGCAGCCGTGGCCGCCGTGGGCGTTGTAGCCGAGCGCGGTCGCATCTTCGCCTGAAAGCTGGATGAAACCCTCGCCCATGGCCTGGCGCTGAAGGCTGACGCGATCGATCTTGGCGGTCGCGTCCTTCACCCCGGCAATGTTCTTGAGTTCGAACAGGCGCGCCATCGTCTCGACGCTCATGTCGACGACGGAGCGCGGAGGAATGTTGTAGATGATGATCGGGATGCCGACCGCGTCGTTGACGGCCTTGAAGTGGGCGTAGAGCCCGTTCTGCGTCGGCTTGTTGTAGTAGGGCGTGACCACGAGCACCGCGTCGGCGCCCGCCTTCTCCGCGTGTCGCGCCCGCTCGACCGCCTCCGTCGTGGAGTTCGACCCGGCGCCGGCGATCACCGGCACGCGGCCGCCGGCCTCGTCGATGCAGGCTTCGACCACGCGGTCGTGCTCGCTGTGGGTGAGCGTCGGGCTCTCGCCGGTGGTGCCGGTCGGGACCAGGCCGTGGCTGCCCTGCTCGATCTGCCAGGCCACGAACTTTCGGAACGCCGCCTCGTCGAAGGCGCCGTCGCGGAACGGCGTCACCAGTGCGGTCATGGAGCCCCGCAGGCGGCGCGCAGTGGTCTCGGTCATCTCGGGCGTCCCAGCCGGTCTCTTCGCCCGGTCCGGCAGTCGCCGGTGGTTCGGCGCCATGTTGCGGGCGGCGCAGACATAGGGCTTCCGCCCCCCCCGCGCAAACCCTTCGCGCACGCGGTTAATGCGTTCTTAACGCTCCGGCCCGAGGCTGTCCTTTACCGGCATCCGTCGAAACAGGGTCCCAGGGAGTGACCGCATCCATGGCGTCCCTCACACGCTCGCAGATCGTCGCCCTCGGCCTCGCGTTGACCGCGGGCGTGGCGCTTGCCGCCCCCTCCGCGGGCCTGCCCTCCGCGGACTTGCCGGCCGCGCCGGCGCCGGCCGGCAAGTCCGCGGAGGG
>NZ_VRUT01000118.1:0-15551 GCF_008039465.1 Methylobacterium sp. WL120
GTGAAGGCCCGCCGCGCGTCGCCGTCGCGGAGCGCGGCCGCCACGGCGGCGTCCTCGACGAACCCGTCCTGCTCAGGGAGCCCCAACGCCCGGCGCAACGCCTCGCGATCGACCGCGGCCGCCGCGATCCCGAGCCGGTGCAGGGCGTCGGCGAGGATGTCGGTGGTCAGGTGGATGCGCTTGCGAGCCATGCCCTACCTTCTCGGCCGCGGCCCACGGGATCAAGCGCGGCGACGGGTTCTCAACGGTTGCGCACCAGAAGGCGGGCGATGCGCGGACGCAGCGGCAGGAACGCGCGATAGGCGATCTCGGCCAGCGGCATCGCCAACGGAAGCCGCGCGAGCCCCGCGAGCCAGCGCCAGCCCGGCAGCGCGCTCCAGAGCCGGGCGAACCCGGCGGCCCCCGACCGGAGCCGGCCGTCGGCGTCGCGGACATGGAAGCGGGCGCGGGCCGCCGCCCGGTCGAGGTCCGGCCCGAGGGGCGCGCCGTCGGGCGCCACGTCGACGAAGGCGATGCGATCGGCCCCGCGGCAGCGGCGGTAATGCCCGATCTCCGCCCGGCAGAGCGGGCAGGCCCCGTTGTAATAGACGGTCAGCGTCTCGTCGGGCACGGAACGGTCCTCCTGCGATGTTTTAGGAGATAGGGGGCGGGGCCACGACGGCAGCGCGGCCGGACGCCGCGAGGCCGGGGTCGCAGATCCCGCTCAGGGGCCGGAGTTCAAGCGCGGGTCCCTTCTCCCGGGGGGAGAAGGACAGGATGAGGGGCGTGACCTTTCCAGGATCGCGCTGAGCACGGCGCGGCGCGCCCCCCCTCTCCCGTTCGGGAGACGTGGCGAGATGCGTGAAGACGATGGCGTCCGCCCTACCGGCGGTCGTAGGGGTCGAACGGCGCCAGCGCGTCGTCGAGCGCCTTCGCGGCCGGATCGCGCCGGAGGTCGAGTTCGCGGTCCAGCGCGCGCACGAAGCGTTCGCGGCCGGCTTCGAGTTCGCGGCCGAGGCCGCCGAAGGCCTCCGCGACCTCGACATGGGGCGGGCCGTCGGTGACGAGGTAGTCGATCCCGCAAGCCGGCTCGGCCGGGCGTCCGGCGGGGCGGAGCCAATAGCAGAGGCGGACGCGGGTGAACGGCTCGCCCGCACGCCGCTCGACCCGGGCCCGCGCCAGCCGGAAGCTTTGGGGCCGGGCCCGCTCGGCGTAGGCGAGGCTCTGGCCGACGGTGACGAAGCCGTGCGTGCGGTGCCCGCGCACCAGCGCCAGCACCCGCGCGTCGGAAACGTCCGCCGGCTGCGCGCGGGCGCCCGCGACCGACGCGAGCACGAGTGCGGTGGTCAGCGCCGCGCGCGGCGACCACGTCGCGAGTTGGCCGGCCTCGCCCGGCGTTGCGGCGCGGCTGCGCTTCACCATGTCTTGCTCCGAAATCCCGCTTCGCCTGCGTGAAGCCCCGATGCGTCCAGGAGCCTGTACCGTGCCGCGCTACTTCTTCAACACACGGATCGGCGACGATTGGGTGACCGACCCGGACGGCGCCGAGCTGCCGGACGCCGACGCGGCCTGGGAGACCGCCCGCGACACCGTCCTGGCGGCGCTCGGCGTCGGCCGGGACCAAGCCCGGCTGATGACGGCCGACCTCGTCGTCACCGACGCGGAGGGCGAGATCGTGCTGGAATTCCCCTTCGCCGAGGCGGTCGAGATCGACCCGGACCAAGGCGCGACGGTGCACTGAGCTCCGCGCCCTCCATCAGCGCTCGCCGCCCTTCTTGCGCAGCGGCCGCGTCATCCGGGTGCCGGCCGCGACGAAGCCGGTGGCCGCGCAGAAGGCTTCGAGGTCCGGCCGGTCCGGCGGCAGCAGCATCTCCAGCCCGTCGCATCCGGCGCTGCGCGCGGCTTGCGCCGCGGCCTTGAGCAGCAGGCGCCCGAGCCCGCGCCGACGGTCGTCGGGGGCGACGAGGAGCGTGGTGATCTGCGCGGTCGGCTCGGCCACCAGCGTATGATACCAGTGCAGCACGACGAGGCCGCCCGGCGGCCCCCATTCGACCGCGACGAGGGCCGCGCCGTCGCGGCCGCGCAGGGCCTCGATCCGCTCGGCGAGGTCGCGCACCGCGATGCCCCGCCCCGCCGCGCCGATCAAGGCGGCGAGCCCCGGCGCGTCGGCGGCGTTGGCTGCCCGGATCTCCAGCCCGTACCGTCCGCTCAAGCCCCGTCCCCATCCACGTCGTTCATCGTCATCCCACCGCCGATCGATGCGCAGCCTGCATCGATCCATTCAGCCTTTGAGTTGGACGCCGCGCCGAGCACGCCCTTAACCTGAGGTCGCAAGCGGTTGCCGGGACCCCGTCGAGGGGTCGTCAGAGAACGACCGCTGTCCGCACCGGCAACGGCCGGGCGGTCCGCCTTCAGGGAGAAGGTCGCCATGGGCGCGGGTCTCGCCATGACCGCGGTGAAGCGCAGCCGCGTGCGGCTCCTCATCGTGACGATGCTCTTCATCGCCACCACCATCAACTACGCCGACCGCGCCACGCTCTCCATCGCCGGGCCGTCGCTGGCCAAGGACCTCGGCCTCGACGCGGTGGCGATGGGCTACGTCTTCTCCGCCTTCGCCTGGTCCTACGTGCTGGCGCAGCTGCCCGGCGGCTGGCTGCTCGACCGCTACGGCGCGAAGTGGGTCTACGCCGGCGCGATCTTCCTGTGGTCGGCCTTCACGCTGATGCAGGGCGCCGTCGGCTTCTTCACCGGCTTCACCGCGGTGGCGGTGCTGTTCGGCCTGCGGCTCCTCGTAGGCCTCGCCGAGGCGCCGGTGTTTCCCGCCAACGCCCGGATCACAGCGGCGTGGTTCCCCACCGCCGAGCGCGGCACCGCCTCGGCCTTCTTCAACTCCTCGCAGTACTTCGCCACCGTGCTGTTCACGCCGCTGATGGGCTTCGTCGTCCACCATTACGGCTGGCACCACGTCTTCACCCTGATGGGCGCGCTCGGCATCGCCTTCGCCCTGCTGTGGACCCAGGTGATCCACGGCCCGAAGGAGCACCCCGCGATCAACCAGGGGGAGCGCGACTACATCGAGGCCGGCGGCGCCCTCCTCGACATGGACGGGCGCGACGCGGGCGTGGCCCAGGTCGACGCCGGCCGCACCATCCGGCAGCTGCTCGCCAACCGCATGCTGCTCGGGATCTATGTCGGGCAGTACTGCATCACCACGCTGACGTACTTCTTCCTGACGTGGTTCCCCGTCTACCTCGTGAAGGAGCGCGGCCTGTCGATCCTGCAGGCGGGGTTCGCCGCCGTGCTGCCGGCGCTCTGCGGCTTCGTCGGCGGCATCCTGGGCGGCTGGATCTCGGACCGGCTGCTCAAGCGCGGCTACTCGCTGACCGCCTCGCGAAAGATCCCGATCGTCGGCGGGATGCTGCTCTCGATGGTGATCGTCGGCTGCAACTACGTCGCCACCGACGCCCTCGTGGTCGGGCTGATGGCGCTCGCCTTCTTCGGCAAGGGCGTCGGGGCGCTCGGCTGGGCGGTGGTCTCCGACACCTCGCCGCGCCAGGGCGGCGGCCTCTCGGGCGGCCTGTTCAACACCTTCGGCAACACCGCCGGCATCACCACCCCGATCGCGATCGGCTACATCGTGCAGCAGACGGGGTCGTTCAACGGCGCGCTGGTGTTCGTCGGGCTGAACGCGCTCGTCGCCGTCTTCTGCTACCTCGTCGTCGTCGGCGAGATCCGGCGGGTGGAGCTGCGCTAGGGCCGGCTCGCGTCGGCAAGGCAACGCTTCAACGGCGACGTGTCTTCGGTCACGCGTCCCGATCGGTCGCAGGTTGCGCGGGACCGCACGGCACGCCTGCGCAACCTGCTCAAGCGGACCGCCGCCGCCACCCTTCGGGCGCGGGGTGGCGGGTATGCGCCTCGGCCAGAGCTTCGAGCCAGCGGGCGACATCGGGCGGGATCGCGGCATCCCCGGACGCCCAGCGGCGCACCAGGCGGTCATCGCAGGCCAGCGCCTGAGCAAAGCCCCGTTGCGACCAGCGCAGCCGGGCGAGCACGTCGCGGAGGCGGCTGGCGGTCACCCGCCCAGCACCTTGACGAAGGCGGCGTCCGCGCCGAACAGCGCAGCACCCGCGGCCATGCCGGACAGGGCGACCTGCCAGGGTGCCAAGGCACGCGCGCGCGCGAGCTTGTCCGCCTCGGCACGCAGCTTGGCCTGCTCCTCGATGAATTTTTGGGTCTCGGCGTTCGACCGGAGGACGCGGGCGACCTGCTCGGCGACGTTGAGGCTGTTCGGAGCGGACGTGCCGGCCATCGGAGTCATCCCGTGATGCGCCCGGGGAACCCCCGCGAACATGTCCGCAAAATGAGGGAGGCTCGGACGACCGTCAACGACGGCGACGACCGTCAAGCGCATCGCGGGGCAAGCCGACAGGACCGATCGGCGCCTTGCTGGCCTCGTCCGTCTGGCCGCGACCGTCAGCGCGATGCAAGGAAGTCCGGTACGCCCGAGAGCCGGTGGGTCCCGTCAGGAGCACGCATGTTCGACTTCAGCCAGCTCCGGTGCTTCGCGACCGTGGCCGAGGAGCTGCATTTCGGCCGGGCCGCCGCCCGGCTGAACATGACCCAGCCGCCGCTGTCGCGGCAGATCCAGGTGCTGGAGCGCGTCCTCGACGTGCAGCTCCTCGACCGCACCAGCCGCTCGGTGCGCCTCACCGCCGCCGGGCGCAGCTTCCTGCCCGAGGCGCAGCGCATCCTGCGGCTCGCCGAGACCGCGACCCACGTCACCCGCCAGGTCGCGGCCGGCCGGGCCGGGGTGCTGAAGCTCGGCTTCACGGCGGCCTCGGCCTACGACTTCCTGCCGCGCCTCGTCATCGCGGCCCGGGCCGAGCTGCCGGACGTGACGCTCTCGCTGCGCGAGATGGTGACCAAGGACCAGGTCGAGGAACTCCTGGGCGGGCGCATCGACGCGGCGCTGGTCCGCCCGCCGGTCACCCATCCCGACCTCGCCTCGGTGCGGGCGCTGGCCGAGCCGATGGTGGTGGCCGTGCCCGCCGGCAACCCGCTGGCCGAGCGTGCGACGCTGACGCTGGCCGACCTCGACCGCGAGCCGTTCATCGCCTACGCGCCCAACGAGGCGCACTACTTCCACGACCTCGTGCGCGGCCTGTTCGCCGAGGCCGGCATCCAGCCGCGCATCGTGCAGCAGCTGACGCAGATCCACTCGATCCTGGCGCTGGTGCGCGCGGGGCTCGGCGTCGCGCTGGTGCCGGCGGCGGCCGAGCGCCTGCGCTTCGAGGAGGTCGCGTTCCGCCCCTTGCGCCTGCCGGCGCCGCGCCCGGCCGAGCTGCACCTCGCGTTGCGCCGCGACGGCGACGACCCGCTGATCGCACGCCTCATCGCGATCCTGGCGGCGCTGCCGCCGGGATGATCGATGCCAAGATCGATGCCAAGATCGATGCACGCCACGCATCGATCGATCCAGCCTTTGGCTTGGACCCGCATCGGCATCCTTGCGAGAACTTCGCGTAGACGGCGCGCCAGACGCCGGTCCCGTCAACGCCCCGGGAGGCGACCATGCAGGCCGACGCCGTCGATGCCCCGTCGCGCGGATTCTCGCGCACCCCCACCGTCACCGCGATGCGGGTCGTGCCGGTCGCCGGCCGCGACAGCATGCTGCTCAACCTCAGCGGCGCGCACGGTCCGTTCTTCACCCGCAACCTGGTGATCCTCGAGGATTCCACCGGCGCGACGGGCCTGGGCGAGGTGCCCGGCGGCGAGCGCATCCGCGGCGTTCTGGAAGAGGCGCGCGAGCTGATCGTCGGGCGCCCGATCGGCGCCTGGCAGGCGGTGCTCAACGCGATGCGGGCGCGCTTCGCCGACCGCGATTCCGGCGGCCGCGGGCTCCAGACCTTCGACCTGCGCGTCACCATCCACGCGGTGACGGCGGTGGAATCCGCCTTCCTCGACCTGCTCGGCCAGTTCCTCGACGTGCCGGTGGCGGCGTTGCTGGGCGAGGGCCAGCAGCGCGACGCCGTCGCGATGCTGGGCTACCTGTTCTACGTCGGCGACCGCCGCCGCACCGATCTGCCCTACCGCGAGCCGACCGCCCGCGACGGCTGGATGCGGCTGCGCGACGAGGAGGCGCTGACGCCCGACGCCGTCGCCCGCCTGGCCGAGGCCGCGCACGAGACCTACGGGTTCGAGGACTTCAAGCTGAAGGGCGGCGTGTTCGCCGGCGAGGACGAGATCGCCGCCGTCACCGCGATCCACAAGCGCTTCCCCGACGCCCGCGTCACCCTCGATCCGAACGGCGCGTGGTCGCTCTCGGAGGCGATCCACCTGTGCAAGGGGCGGGGCGACGTGCTCGCCTACGCCGAGGACCCGTGCGGGGCCGAAGACGGGTTCTCGGGCCGCGAGATCATGGCCGAGTTCCGCCGCGCGACGGGGCTCCCCACCGCCACCAACATGATCGCCACCGACTGGCGCCAGATGAACCACGCGATCCAGCTCGGCGCCGTCGACATCCCGCTGGCCGACCCGCATTTCTGGACGCTGGCCGGCTCGGTCCGCGTGGCCCAGCTCTGCCGCGACCACGGGCTGACCTGGGGCTCGCACTCGAACAACCACTTCGACGTGTCGCTAGCGATGTTCACCCACGTCGCGGCCGCCGCCCCCGGCAAGGTGACGGCGATCGACACGCACTGGATCTGGCAGGACGGCCAGCGCCTGACGAAGGAACCGCTCACGATCCGCGGCGGCCTCGTGCGGGTGCCGGAGCGCCCCGGCCTCGGCATCGAGATCGACATGGCCGAGGTCGAGGCGGCCCACGCCCTCTACCTGGACCACGGCCTCGGCGCCCGCGACGACGCGGCGGCGATGCGGTTCCTCGTCCCCGACTGGACCTTCGACAACAAGCGCCCCTGCCTCGTGCGGTGAGGGCGACATCCTCCCCCCGTCATTCCGGCGCTCGCCGAAGGCGAGCGCCGGAATGACGGGGGTGGGGCGTCGAAACCGTCCGATTCAAGACCGATTCCAACAGGAGACCATCCGATGGACGTCCTCACCAACCGCTTCAAGGCGGCGCTCGGCCAAGGCCATCAGCAGATCGGCCTGTGGTGCAGCCTCGCCAGCCCGATCTCCACCGAGGTCGTGGCCGGCTCCGGCTTCGACTGGCTGCTCCTCGACATGGAGCATTCCGCCAACGACCTGCGGGACGTCTACGCCCAGGTCCAGGCGATGATGGAGAGCCCCGCCCACGCCATGGTGCGGGTGCCGAGCGACGAGGCGATCACCATCAAGCGCATCCTCGACACCGGGGTGCAGTCGCTGATGATCCCCAACATCGACGACGCCGACCAGGCCCGCCGCGCCGTGGCCGCCACCCGCTACGCGCCGCGGGGCGTGCGCGGCTTCTCGCAGGCGCCGCGCGCCGCCCGCTTCGGCCGCATCCCCGACTATCACGCCCGCTGCGAGGCCGAGATCTTCGTGGCGGTGCAGATCGAGTCGCGCCGCGCGCTGGACAACCTCGACGAGATCGCCGCCGTCGAAGGCGTCGACGGCGTCTTCGTCGGCCCCGGCGACCTCTCGACCAGCCTCGGCTACCTCGGCCAGCAGAACCATCCGGACGTGGTGGCGATCATCGAGGAGACCGTCGCCCGCATCGGGAAGGCCGGCAAGCACGCCGGCATCCTCACCGCCAACGAAGAGCTCGCCCACCGCTACATCGCCGCCGGCACCCGCTTCACCGCGGTCGGCTCCGACATGGGCCTGCTCGCCCGCCAGTCCGAGGCGCTCGCCGCCCGCTTCAAGGGCTGAGCCGAGATCCTCGCCCTTCGCGGGCGACCGGGCTCACACGTCTCGCCGCGCATCCCGAAGGCAGCGCGGGTTCCCCTCTCCCCGCGCGCGGGGAGAGGCCCGGCTGCCCCCCGTCGTGCAGCTGGGGAGCGGAGGCGAAGCCGAAGCGGGGGTGAGGGGGCGCGACCGGATGAGCCTCCTCCGGGGCGCCCCCCCCCGCCGTCGGCTGCCGCCTCGCTTCGCCGACGACGAGGTCGCCGAAGCCCTCTCCCCCACCGAAGTCGGGCCTGCCCGATTTCGGCAGGCAGGTTCGGATCTCGGGCGAGCCCGAGATCCGTGCGGGGCGAGGGGATGCGCGCAAAGCGAACCGCCAGAATTCAGGGATGCGTGAATCCTGTCGCCCACGACGGGCGAGGGAGGACGCGCCGCGCCATTCCAGGAGACACCACCATGAACATCGGATTCATCGGCCTCGGCATCATGGGCGCCCCCATGGCCGGGCACCTGATCGCCGCCGGGCACAGCCTGTTCCTGAAGAGCCGCCGGGCGGTGCCCGAGGCCCTGGTCGCCGCCGGCGGCACGGCCTGCGCCACCGCCGCCGAGGTGGCGAGCCACGCCGACATCGTCATCCTGATGCTGCCCGACACCCCCGACGTCGAGGCGGTGCTGTTCGGCGCGGACGGCGTCGCCGACGCGATCAAGACCGGCAAGACCAGCAAGACCGTGGTCGACATGAGCTCGATCTCGCCGATCGCGACCAAGGACTTCGCCGCCCGCATCGCCGAGCGCGGCGGCGCCTACCTCGACGCGCCGGTCTCCGGCGGCGAGGTCGGGGCCAGGAACGCCGCCCTCTCGATCATGGTGGGCGGCGACGAGGCCGATTTCGGGCGCGTACAGCCGCTGTTTTCGGCCATGGGCAAGACCGTGACCCATGTCGGCCCGGTCGGATCGGGGCAGGTGGCCAAGGTCGCCAACCAGATCATCGTCGCGCTCACCATCGAGGCGGTGGCCGAGGGCCTGCTGTTCGCATCCAAAGCCGGCGCCGACCCGGCCAAGGTCCGCGAGGCCATCACCGGGGGCCTGGCCACCTCGCGCATCCTCGAGCTGCACGGCAAGCGCATGATCGACCGGACCTTCGATCCGGGCTTCCGCATCGGGCTGCACCAGAAGGACCTGAACCTGGCGCTGGAGGGCGCCCGCGCCCTCGGCGTCAGCCTGCCGGCGACCGCGCTGGCGCAGCAGCTGTTCTCGGCCTGCGTCGCCAACGGCGGCGCGGCGTGGGACCACTCGGCGATGGTCCGCGCCCTGGAGCTCATGGCCGACCACGAGGTCGGCGCCGCCTGACCCTGGCTCGATCGATGCCGCGACGGCATCGATCGATCCATCGTTTGGATTGGAAGGTATCGACCGGGCGGACTAGTCTCGAACCCTGACGAAAACCGACCGCGACGGGCACGCATCCGTTGGGCGATTCCGCAGGAGGAAACCATGTCGCTGGCGATTCCGGTGCAGGCGGCGACGCGATTCCGCGTCCGCTACGTCATCCTCCTCGTGCTGTTCGCGGTCACGGTGCTGAACTACGCCGACCGGGCGATCATCTCGATCGCCGGCGTGCCGATCGCGCAGGAATTCGGCATCACGCCCGTGCAGATGGGCTACATCCTCTCCGCCTTTAGCTGGTCCTACGTCGCGGCCCAGCTCCCCGGCGGCTGGCTGCTCGACCGCTACGGCACCAAGTGGATCTATGCCGGCGGCGTGTTCTTCTGGTCGTTCTTCACCTTCGTCCAGGGCTGGGCCGGCTTCCTCGGCGCGGCTTCCGCGGTCACGGTGTTCTTCCTGATGCGGATGCTGGTCGGCGTCGCCGAGGCGCCGTCCTTCCCCGGCAACGCCCGCCTCGTCACCGCGTGGTTCCCGGCGGCCGAGCGCGGCAAGGCCTCGGCCGTGTTCAACGCCGCCCAGTACTTCGCGCCGGTGCTGTTCGCGCCGCTCACCGCCTGGGTCACCCAGAGCTTCGGCTGGCGCTACGCCTTCTTCGCCATGGGCCTGATCGGCCTCGTGATGGTGCTGCTCTGGGTCTGGCTGATCCACGACCCCGAGGACCATCCGAACGTCACGCCGGCCGAGCTCGACGAGATCGCCCGGGGCGGCGCGCTGGTGCAGGTCGGCGCAAGCCCGGCGGACCCCGCCAAGGCCGCGCGGGCCGACGCCGCACCGGCCGCCGGCACCGCGACGGTGAGCACCTGGGGCACCATCAAGCAGCTTCTGGGCAACCGGATGCTGCTCGGCATCTACGTGGCGCAGCACTGCATCAACGTGATGACCTACTTCTTCCTGACGTGGTTCCCGATCTACCTCGTCAAGCAACGCGGCATGAGCGTGCTCCAGGCCGGCTTCACCGCCTCCCTGCCGGCCCTGTGCGGCTTCGTCGGCGGCATCCTCGGCGGCGTGATCTCGGACGCCCTCCTGCGCCGGACCGGCTCGCTGAACATCGCCCGCAAGGTGCCGATCATCGCCGGCATGGTGCTCTCGATGGTGATCATCGCCTGCAACTACGTCGATTCCCAAGCCCTGGTGATCGGCCTGATGGCGGCGGCCTTCTTCGGCAAGGGCCTCGGGGCGCTGGGCTGGGCCGTCGTGTCCGACACCTCGCCCAAGGAGGCGGCGGGCCTGAGCGGGGCCTTGTTCAACATGTTCGGCAACACCGCCGGCATCACCACGCCGATCATCATCGGCTATCTCGTCCAGTCCTCGGGCTCGTTCGACACGGCGCTGGTCTTCGTCGGGATCAACGCGCTCGTGGCGATGAGCGCCTACCTCCTCCTCGTCGGCGACATCCGGCGGGTCGAGCTGCGTCGCGCCTGAGACCGACCGCCACCAGGGAGCATCCGATGCAGGACGCCGTGATCGACGCCGTGATCGAAGCCCCGCCGGCCCAGCCGGCCGGGCCCGCCTTGGGCGACGCCCCCCGCACCATCCGCCTGCATGCGAGCGACAACGTCGCCATCGTGGTCAACGCGTTCGGCCTGCCGGCCGGCACCGCGTTCCCGGACGGGCTGACCCTCGTCGAGTTCGTGCCGCAGGGCCACAAGGTGGCGCTCGCGGCGATTCCCGAGGGCGGCGCGGTGCGCCGCTACGGCGAGGTCGTCGGCATCGCGACGCAGGACATCCCTCGCGGCGCCTGGGTCGAGGAATCGCGCGTCGCCACCCCGACCGCGCCCGCGCTCGACGCCCTGGAGATGGCGACCCGCGTGCCGGCGCCCCCGGCGCCGCTCCAGGGCTACACCTTCGAGGGGTTCCGCAACCCGGACGGGTCGGTCGGCACCAAGAACATCCTGGCGATCTCGATCAGCGTGCAATGCGTCGCCGGCACCCTCGACGTGGCGATCCGCAAGATCAAGGCGGAGCTGCTGCCGCGCTTCCCCAACGTCGACGACGTGGTCGGGCTGACCCATGCCTACGGCTGCGGCGTCGCGATCAACGCGCCCCAGGCGGTGATCCCGATCCGCACCCTGCAGAGCCTCGCCCGCAACCCGAACTTCGGCGGCGAGGTGATGGTGGTGGGTCTCGGCTGCGAAAAGCTCGTCTCCGAGCGCCTGCTGCCGGACGGCGACGCGGCCGAGGACGGCGGCGTCGTGCGGATGCAGGACGAGCGCCACCAGGGCTTCGCGATGATGCTCGACAGCATCATGGCGATGGCGGAAGCCCGGCTCGAGATCCTGAACCGGCGCCGCCGCGAGACCTGCCCGGCCTCCGACCTCGTGGTCGGGCTGCAATGCGGCGGCAGCGACGCGTTCTCCGGCGTCACCGCCAACCCGGCGCTCGGCCATTGCGCCGACCTGATCGTCGCGGCCGGCGGCACGGTCATGTTCTCCGAAGTCACCGAGGTCCGCGACGCGATCCACCTGCTGACGCCGCGGGCCAAGAACCCGGCCGTCGCCGCGGCGCTGGTGCGCGAGATGGCCTGGTACGACGACTACCTCGCCAAGGGCGAGGCCGACCGGCGCGCCAACCCGTCGCCCGGCAACAAGAAGGGCGGGCTGAACAACATCGTCGAGAAGGCGCTCGGGTCGGTCGCCAAGTCCGGCACCTCGGCGATCTCCGCCGTGCTCGCCCCGGGCGAGCGGGTGACGGAGAAGGGCCTGATCTTCGCGGCGACGCCGGCGAGCGACTTCGTCTGCGGCACGCTGCAGCTCGCCTCCGGGATCACGCTGCAGGTGTTCTCGACCGGACGCGGCACCCCCTACGGCCTCGCGCAATGCCCCGTCATCAAGGTCGCGACCCGCACCGAGCTCAGCCAGCGCTGGTCCGACCTGATCGACCTCGACGCCGGCCGCATCGCCACCGGCGACGCGACGATCGAGGAGGTCGGCGAGGAGCTGTTCCGCCTGATCCTCGACGTGGCGAGCGGGCGCAAGAAACCCTGGTCCGACCGCTGGGGCCTGTTCAACGACCTGACGCTGTTCAACCCGGCCCCGATCACCTGACAGCCTTCGCGACGCACGCTTGAGGGCGGAGGAGGCGCACGCCATGCGCCGGGCCCGCCGACGACGAGACGACATGCAGGCCGGGACGACGCCGGCCGGGAGGATCACCATGGGCGCCCTCGATCGCCGGACCCTGCTCGCGCTCGCGGGCGCCGCCACCCTCGGCCCAAGGGGCCGGGCGCTTGCCGCCTTCGAGCCCTCCGAGCGCCTGCCCGATCCGGCCATCGAGATCCTCGACCCGTCGTTCGCCAAGTACCGGATCTTCTCCGCGACGGTGGAGCGGATCGCCACGGGGTTTCGCTGGGCGGAAGGGCCGGTCTGGTTCGGCGACATGCGCTGCCTGCTGTTCAGCGACGTCGCGAGCGACGCGATCCTGCGGTGGGACGAGGCGACAGGCGCGACGAGCGTGTTCCGCAAGCCCGCGAACTACGCCAACGGCAACGCCCGCGACCGCCAGGGCCGCCTGCTCACCTGCGAGCACAAGACCCGCCGGGTCACCCGCACCGAGCACGACGGCACGATCACCACCCTGTTCGACGGCTTCGAGGGCAAGCCCGCCAACGCCCCGAACGACGTCGTCTGCCGCTCCGACGGCTCGATCTGGTTCACCGACCCGCCCTTCGGCCCCAACCCCTACGAGGCGATGGCCAGGCCCGAACGGCCGGGCCAGGTGTTCCGCCTCGACCCGCGGACCGGACAGGCCACGGTGGTGGTGGCCGACATCGCCGGCCCGAACGGGCTGTGCTTCTCGCCCGACGAGACAAAGCTCTACGTCATCGAATCCCGCGCCCAGCCGAACCGGCTCATCCGGGTCTACGACGTGGTGGAAGACGGCACGCGGCTGACCGACGACCGGGTGTTCTTCGATTGCGGCAAGGGCACCGCGGACGGGTTCCGGGCCGACGCCGACGGCAACCTCTGGTGCGGCTGGGGCATGGGCGCCGACCTCGACGGCGTCCTGGTGGTCTCGCCCGAGGGCAAGGCGATCGGCCGCATCCGCCTGCCGGAGCGCTGCGCCAACCTGTGCTTCGGCGGCGCCGACGGCAACCGCCTGTTCATGGCCTCGACGAAGTCGCTCTACGCGCTGTTCGTCAACACGCGAGGGGCGGTGCGGTAGGGGGTGTTTGCGACTTGGCGTTGCTGGTTCAAGACTGAAGCTGGGTACCGTCTGATAGGGATGGTCAGCCGAAATTAGACAGCGGCTGGGAAGCAGACCTTCGGCTTCGGCGATCGTACTAAAAGTCCTTAAGCGGACGGCTCGCCGTACGCGTCCTCGTAGAACTCAGAGATGGACCTGCCCTGGTAGCTCCAGAATGGGCCGGGCGCGACGCTGTATTCCAGCTGCATGACTTCACGGGTTGCCGCGGTAAGCGATAGCTCGTCTGTTCCGAGACGGACCTTTCGAGATCCGACGACGAACACCACGGCATCGTTCCGCGTACATTGCAACTCTGCACCGATAGGTATGCCCAAGACCGTGAAGTCTAGGTTTGGTCGGCGCGCGCGAAGCGCCCGTGTAGCCCCAAGTTCCTGTTCGGAAATCGAGGACGACTGATCCTCGACGACCTGCGTCGCGTCTTCGATGTGTAGGAGACGGAGGATTGCGAGTGCCTGCTCCGGTTCTATGCGAAAGAACTCCCGTCGCGCGTTAACGCGTTGAGGAGCAAAGGCAATGTGCAGGGCCTGCTCTACGCGAACCGCGTCCTCGACCCGGCAAGCAAAAACCAGCTCGAATGGCACTGGCACGCCCGTCGTGTAGAGCTGATCAAGCCGTGCCTGGGCTGTGTCCTGTGCCGTGCGGCCGATCTTAACGAGCCCAGGCATCGCGGGATTGGTTAGTAGGTAGACGATGCTGAGACCCGAGCCTGAACTTGTACGATCGATGCTATCCATAATCATCTGATACAGGAAATCTGCGGACAATGGCAATGGATCAGTTTGCTGCGGTGGTCTTGCAGGTCTCTGACCAAGCTGCTGTAGTTGATCTATTCGACGGCCCAAAAACAGACCGTCTGATCGTCCGCACTTGGTCGCAAGCCAACTCTCGCGCGCACACCCAGCCCCCGATCTCCCCGATCAAGTCAGCTCGACGAACGCGAGCCGGTCCGTCACCCCGACGGTCAGCGTCCGGAGGGGCGCAAGCGTCTCCACGCTCACGGAGCCGTCGTCGGCGAAGCGGTGGAGGCGGGCCGCCTTCGGCTCGGCCGACAGCGTCAGGGCGACGGCTTGCGCCGGCGCGTCGGGCCGGGCCCGGCGCTTGATGGGGTCCCAGCCGTCGATCCCGAGCCAGAGGGGCACGAGGACGGCGCCGTCGGCGCGCAGGAAGCGGACGGCCTGGAGGTCGCGCGGGGCCGCCTCAATCGCCACGTCGAGGGGGGAGGCAGGGGCCGCGGCTCCGGCGCGGAACAGGCGCATCAGGTTGGCGACCGCCCGGAAGGTCTGGGTCGGCGCGCCGTCGAAGCGCAGCAGGCCGAAATGGCCTTCCGGGTCGGCCTCGCCCCGGTCGACCGAGGCGATCAGCTCGTAGAGGTAGGTGCGGCGGATGCCCAGGAGGAAGCTCCACAGCAGCAGGCGCGGGGTGTAGCGCGCCCGCACGGCCTCCGAGACCGGGAAGTGGAAGCTCCTGGTGGCGAGCGCGGTGTGGTAGCCGTTCTCGGTGGCGAGCAGCGGGGCGCGGCCGAAGATCGGCCGGGCGGCGGCAATGAATCGGCGCAGGTCGCCGTTTCCGGTGGTCTCCGGGTGCTCCATGCCGGGGTACGGGTGGATGTTGCCGAAGTCGACGGCGTTAGCCAGCGACTCGGCGGCCGCGACGTTGGCCTGGACGTAGCTCGGCCCGGCGACCTTCAGCGCGCCGCCGGCGTTGCGCGCCGCCCGGTAGAGCGCGCGCTGGTGCTCGGCCGAGGCCTGCGGGCGGCCGGCGCCGGCGGCGATGTTGGGCTCGTTGCTGCCCTCGGCGATCTCGAGCCCGCCCGCGCACCAGGCGGCGACGTCGGGCAGGCGCCGGGGCGGCACCAGCGGCCCGACGTCGAGCCCGTCGTAGAAGACCAGGCTGAACCGGTGGCCGGCCCGCGCCAGCTCGGCGATCCGCTGGAATTGCGGCGGCGCCGACGCCTCCGCCCCCGGCAGCACGATGTCGTCGCGCAGGTGCCGGATCCCGAGCTCGTCGAGCGCCGCCGCGCAGCGTGCGAACCGGTCGACGTAGGGGGTCCCGCCGTGCCCGAAATGGGTGTTGACGCCGACGGAGCCGGTGAAGTCCGCGCAGGCGTGGGACGGCAGCGCGCCGGCAAGCGCAGGGCG
>NZ_VRUT01000119.1:0-15383 GCF_008039465.1 Methylobacterium sp. WL120
CCCGGGTTCTGCTCGGGGTCGAAGGCGTCGCCGCGCTTCTGCGGGCGGGGGGCGCCCGGGTTGCCGCCGTTGACGGCGCCGGCCGGCTCCCGGCTCGGCGCGGGCGCGGACTTGCCGCCGCCCTTCTCGTTCAGGCGGAACTCGACGTCCTCCTGGAACTTCCGAAGCTGCTCCTTGAGCTGCCGGTTCTCGTATTGCAGCGTCTCGATCTGCCCGGCCATCAGCCGGGACTGGTTCTCGATCCGGTTGAGGCGCACGACGAATTCGGAGGCGTCCTGCGCCGCGGCCGGGGCGGCGAGGCTGAAGGCGGCACAGGAGGCGAGAAGCAGGCGGCGGAGCATGGTGGCACCGGTCGTGACAGGGAGTGCGCAAGGTCGGCGCGAGGCCGGTAGCAGATGCCGCCCAGCGCGGCAAAGTTAAGGCGATGTCGGCTTCGGGCTCATCGAGCCGCGCGGTGAGATGCGGGCCTCCAGGGTCGGCCGCACGCGGCGGCGCACCGGAGATTCGCGCCGTTCCGCGGCGCGTCGCCCTGGGCGCGGCCGCCCCGGAGGTTGCCGCCGCGACCGGCCTGGTGTGAGGTGCGGCCCGCGGAATCGCGAACGGCCGGATGCGGAGTTCACATGCCCCAGGAACGGATCATCGTAGAAGCGACGGCCTCCGCACCGGTCGGCGTCGTCTGGGACGCCTACACGACGCCGGACCAGATCACGCAGTGGAATTTCGCGTCCGACGACTGGCATTGTCCGACGGCGACCGTCGACCTTCGGGAAGGCGGCACGTTCACCTCGCGCATGGAGGCGAAGGACGGCAGCATGGGCTTCGATTTCGCGGGCACCTACACCAGGATCGTCCCGAACGAACGGATCGAATACGCGTTCGGCGACCGTCATGCGGTGGTCGCGTTCACCGCGTTGGGCGACCGGACCGGCGTGAAGGTCGCGTTCGATCCCGAGACCAGTTTTCCCATCGAGCAGCAGCGCAGCGGCTGGGCCGCCATCCTCGGCAACCTCTGCCGACACGTCGCGAGAGGTTGACCTACGCCGGACGGGTCGGCTGGACGCGTCGTGGCGGGTGCCGCCCCCACCGCTCACCCCGGGGCGCCCGCATGAGGGGGCCGCGGGGTGGCGAAGGCGGGATGCGGGGTCGTCCGGTGACGAAGGTCGCGCCTGCCGGTCAGCTTCCGGCGCCGCGGTCGAGCACCGTCACGGCGCGGCGGTTCTGCGACCAGCACGAGATGTCGTTGCAGACCGCGACCGGGCGCTCCTTGCCGTAGGAGACGGTGCGCATCCGGCCGGCACCGATGCCGCGGGAGGCGAGGTAGTCGTTCACGGCCTGGGCGCGGCGGGCGCCGAGCGAGAAGTTGTACTCGCGGGTGCCGCGCTCGTCGGCGTGGCCCTCGATGAGGAAGCTGTAGCGCGGGTAGCGCTGCAGCCAGGCCGCCTGCTTGTCGAGGGTGCCGGTGGCGGTGGGCGTCAGGTCGGTCGAGTCGGACTCGAAGAACACCCGGTCGCCGATGTTCACGACGAAGTCCTGCGCGCTGCCGGGCGTCGAGGCGCCGCCGCCGAAGGCCGAGGCGTCGGCGAGGTCCTTGTCGCTGCTGCAGGCCGAGACCGCGAGGCCGGCGAAGAGGGCGAGGCCCAGGGAGAGGGTGCGCAGGGAAAGGGTGCGCAGGGAGGCGGCGCGGAAGCGCGCGGATCGGGGCATGTCTGTCACTCCACGAGCGGACTTGAGGTGCGCCGGCCCGGCGCGGGTCGCGGCGAGTTGGGCGCGTTGAGGTCCGCGCGTTCAAACGAGATTGGGCTTTAGGCCGATCGGGTTAAGCGAAGGTTCCATCAAGCTTGACGCGAGGTTTCCAACACGGCCCATCCGCCGCCGATGTGTCGTTGCGCACGCCGGACCGAGCCTGTCGCCCGGCGCGTCGCAGGCCCCGTCAGGCGCTCCCAATGCGGCGGTCGCGCGGCCCGGTCGGCACGGCGCGCCGAATTCGGGCGCGGCGTTGCGGCGGCGCAACATCGTCGCTCGCCGAGACGGGCCGAGCAGGCCTCGAGCCCGGGCGCCTTCACCGAGCGTTAACCGCCTTGGCCCCCAAGCTCGCGCACCGACCGCCGGATCGACCGCGATGCCTTCCGCCCAGAACGTGCTCATTGTCGAGGACAGCTACCTGCTCCTCGAGATCATCGCCTCGCTCTGCGCGACCCAGGGCATCGGCGTGGTCGAGGCGTCGAGCGGCGAGGCCGCGCTGACGATCCTGCGCGAGCGCGGTCGCGCGATCGACTGTCTGTTCACCGACATTCGCCTGCCCGGCCTGATCGACGGCTGGAGCGTGGCCGAGGCCTTCCGCGCGCTGCATCCCGACCGGCCGGTGGTCTACACCTCGACGGCCCCCGCCCTGCCCCCGCGGGCCGTCGGCGGCAGCCTGTACCTGCGCAAGCCGTTCCAGATCCGCGACGTCGAGCAGGTGGTGCGGATGATGGCGCGGGGCCGCCTCGACGCGCCGGTCCGCGCGGCGGTGTGACCGCAGGGCGTTCGCACGGACGAACCAGGCGCCTCGCCCCGGGCGCCGCCGGCTCACGCCGCGCGGAACATCGCCACGATCTCCGGCGCGGCGATCCAGGCCTCGACCCGGGCGCAGGCGAGGTCGCCGGGCTCGGCCGCGTCGTAGAGCGCGAAGCTCGCCGCGAGGAAGCCGGGCAGGTCGTAGAGGTCCGGGAAGGCGTCGCCGCGGGGCTTGGTCTTGAACAGGTACGAGCCGGTCAACCCGTAGACCTCGGCGATCGGCGGGTAGACCGGCCAGACCACGTCGCGGGCGAGCTCGTCGCCGAGGTAGTCCTCGATCTCCACCGGCTCCGGCGTGAAGCCGCTCTCGACGAGCAGGCGCCGGGCGATGTCGGCGATCACGAAGACCTTCGGGTGGTTGATCACGTGCATGAACGCGCCGCGCCGGCCCCAGCGGCTCATCTCGCGCTCCAGCCCGAAGCCGACCATGGCCCCGCCGCCGACCAGCTCGCGCACCGCCGGCTCCCACTGGTCGAGGTAGCCGAGCCGGCGGAAGACGTCTTCGCGGAACAACCGCTCCGTCTGGGCCGCGGTGAGGCCGAGGCGGTGGGCGCACAGGGCGATGGCCGAGTGGTACTGCCCCAGCGGCGAGCGCGCGAGCTTCAGCGCCGCCAGGTCCTCGACCCGGCCGGCGTAGACCATGTCCGGGTGGAAGGCCGAGAACACGATCGTCGGGAACATCCGGGTGCGCGGGTCGCGGCGGCGGAGCACCGTGATGTCGCCCCCCGGGAGCAGACCGGCCGGAAACAGCTGCGAGAACACGTGGTCGCTGGAGGCGAGCATCGAGACCAGGCCGTCGATGTGGCCGTGGTCGCGCCCGAGCGTTCCCATCGGCAGGAAGCGGACGGGGCTGTCGGGCGCCAGGAGCCGCATCGCCTGGGCCACCCCGCGGGCCTGGCAGTTGCCGAGCACCGCGATCCGTGGTCCGCGGCGGCCCGCGTCGGCGGCGGGCTTGGCGCGCCACGGTGTCGCCCAGGATGGCGGCGACAACGAGAACGCGCCGCGGGCGCGCCTGGGCAGATCGGACAGGGCCACGTTCGCGCCGGGTGCATCGGGTGGGGCTAAGAATCTCGGGACGCGTCGCCGAGGCGGACGCGCCGGAGGTCGGAGGAAGGGTCCAAAAGATGACGGCCAACCCCTATAGCGGTCTACCGGCCGAGCGTTTCTGGCGCAAGGTCGTGACCAACGTCGCCCCGTTCGCGGTCGATCCGCGGCCGCGCGCCCCCTTCTCCATCGGCCAGGGCGACAAGGTCGCCACCGGCGGATCGTGCTTCGCCCAGCGCGTCGCGGAGGCGCTCCGGGCGGAGGGCTTCAACTACTACGTGACGGAGCCCGCCCCCGAGGGCACCGCCCGCGCGGAGGCCGACGCGCGCCAGTTCGGCACCTTCTCGGCCCGCTACGGCAACCTCTACTACACGCGCCAGTTCGTGCAGCTGTTCGACCGCGCCTACGGCCGGTTCGAGCCCGAATTGAAGGCGTGGCTGCGCGAGGACGGCCGCTACGTCGACCCGTTCCGCCCCACCGTCGAGCCCGCGGGCTTCCCCGACGAGGCCGCGGTGGTGGCCGCCCGCGACGCGCATCTAGCCGAGGTGCGCCGCCTGTTCGAGACGCTGGACGTGTTCGTGCTGACGCTGGGCCTCACCGAGGGCTGGCGCTGGCGCGCCGACGGGGCCGCCCTGCCGCTGGCCCCGGGCGTCGCCGGCGGCACCTACGATCCGGCGCTCTACGAATGCGTCAACGCCGGCGCAGCCGAGGTGCTCGCCGACCTGCAGGGCTTCCTCGAACGGCTCTGGAGCGTGAACGCTTCGGCCCGCATCATCCTCACGGTCTCGCCGGTGCCGATGATCGCCACCTTCATGGACCGGCACGTGATGGAATCGAACAGCTACTCGAAGTCGGTGCTGCGGGTGGCGGCGGGCGAGGCCTGCGCCTCCGGCGACCCGCGGGCGGTGTACTTCCCCGCCTACGACATCGTCACCAGCAACGTGAACGCGGGGCGCTACTACAACGACGACCTGCGCACCATCAACGACGCGGGCGTGCGCCACGTGATGCGCTCGTTCCTCGCCACCTTCGCGGCCGACCGCACCACCCCGGCCCCGGTGCAGGCCGCCCACGACTTCGCCGCGGAATACGAGGGCACGGCGGGCGTGATCTGCGACGAGGAGCAGATCGAACGCAGCGTGGCGTGAGGCGAAATCAGGAGACGCCGACCGGCCCCCTCTCCCGAATGGGAGAGGGTTGGGGTGAGGGGGGCGACATGTCCGGAAAGACCTCGCCCCTCACCCTGTCCCTCTCCCGAATGGGAGAGGGGACCCGCGCTCCATCCGTCCGGGGCGCCGCGGCCTACTGCAGGTGCTTCGTGTAGATCTCGCCCGCCGCCGCCTTGATCTCGGCCCCGCACTCGCGGCCGATCCGGGCCGCGTCGGCGACCGGGCCCGAGCGGGAGGCGGCCCAATGGCGGCTGCCGTCGGGGAGGAACAGCAGGCCGTCGAGGCTGAGCGTGTCGCCCTCGATCCGCGCCAGCGCCGCGATCGGCGTGCGGCAGGAGCCGTCGAGCTCGGCCAGCAGCGCCCGCTCGGCGCCGATGGCGGTGGTGGTGCGGGCGCAGGCCAACGGGGCCAGCAGCGCGTGGATCTCGGCGTCGCCTTCGCGGGCCTCGATGCCCAGCGCCCCTTGGGCCACCGCCGGCAGCATCTCCTCGACCGAGAGCACCGAGCGCGCCATGCCCTCCAGGCCGAGGCGCTCGAGGCCGGCGAGCGCCAGCAGCGTCGCGTCGCACTCGCCGGCCTCGAGCTTGCGCATGCGGGTGTTGGCGTTGCCGCGCAGCGGCACGATCCGCAGGTCCGGCCGGCGCATCAGCACCTGCGCCGCGCGCCGGAGCGAGGAGGTGCCGACGCGCGCGCCCTCGGGCAGTTCCGCGAACCCGGAGGCCCGCGGCGACAGGAAGGCGTCGCGCGGGTCGTCGCGCGCCAGGATGCAGGCGATGACCAGCCCCTCGGGCAGCCAGGTCTCGACGTCCTTCATCGAGTGGACGGCGACATCCACCTCGTCGGAGAACAGCGCCTGCTCCAATTCCTTGGTGAACAGCCCCTTGCCGCCGATCTCGGAGAGCGGCCGGTCCAGGATCTTGTCCGCCACGGTGGTGACGACGACCAGCTCGGTCTCGAGGCCGGGGTTGGCCGCCACGATCTTGTCGCGGACCATGCCGGTCTGCGCGAGCGCCATCGGGCTACCGCGGGTGCCGATGCGGAGGGGACGCTGGATCATGTGCTTCTTGTCTCGCCCGAGCTTTGCGCGAGCATCGTTGCGGGACGACGTGGGCGCAAGCTCTGTCGATGCTTCGGGACCGATCACTCCGCAGGAAGCGCGGGTCACCTCTCCCGTTCGGGAGAGGGGGCGCGTCGAGCGATCCGTCAGAACGCCTTCAGCACCCGCTCGGTGTGCTCCACCGCGGGCGGGCTCGCGAAGCACGGGGAGACGATGGCGCGGTAATCCTGCCAAGCTTGCGAGCCGGTGAAGTCCTTGGTGTGGGCCTCCAGCGTCTCCCACTCGATCAGCAGGCGGTAGCGCTGCGGATGCTCGACCGAGCGCCGCACGTCGAAGCTGCGGCAGCCGGCGGCGACCCGGAAGATCTCGGCGGCCCGACTGATGCCGGCCTCGAACTCGGCCTCCATGCCGGGCTTGATCTCGACCTGCGCGATTTCGAGGATCATTCGTTTTACGTCCTTGTGCGGAAAAAACCTATTGGAGCGGGCGGCCGAGCTTGCGCGCGAGGATCCGCTGCGGGCTCGTCTCCGGGTCGGCCTGGGCGGAGACCGGCAGGTAGGCGGTCTGCTCCAGCATGTAGCGGCCGCCCATAGCCCCGTGCATGACGAGGTCGGAGAAGGTCACCCAGGTCTGGCCGGGCTGGAATTCCACGTCGGCCTGGGGGGCGTTCGCCTGGTAGCCTTCGTCCTGCTTCAGCGCGTCGTGCAGGTGCAGCATCAGGTGGTCGTATTCCGAGCGCCGCGCCTTGGTGATGCGGAGCGCCGCCAGCAGGCGCGCCGAGAGCGGTGAGTAGCCCGGGAGCTTGGGCAGGAACTTGTCGGCCATCGAGCCGAAATCCTCGCCCACCCGCCACAGGCGCGGCTGGCCGCTCGGGTTGATGTTGCGGAACACCCGCAGGATGCGCTTCTCGCCGATCGGGTTCGAGGGGAAGGCGTCGACGTGCAGGCGGGTGTCGTCGCGGCGCCAGCTCATCTTGCGCCGGTCCACGTCGAAGGGCCGGTACGAGGTGCCGGCGAGGCTGATCCGGTCGGCGTATTCCGGCAGGTGGCGCGCGATCAGCGCTTCGGCGAAACCGCGATAGCGCACCAGCAGCCGGCGCAAGCCCTCCTGCTCCTCCGGCGTGCCGGCAGCACCCCGGAGGCTCGCCGCCTCGCCGCGGATGTTGACGTTCTTGGCCTTGCCGTCGGCGAACGGGCGCTCGGTGAAGCGCCGCTCGAAGTCGCTGAACGGGAAGTCGAGATCGGGGAACATCAGCACCGCGCCGCCTTCGAGCGCCGCGGCGAGCGAGCCGTTCGCGGCGGATCCCGCAGCGGGGACGGTGAGGATCGGGCTGATCATGCGGGTCGCGTGTCCTGTCGCGTGGCCGGCTTCGCGGGTCCGCGGGTTTAGCCGACGCCCGCGGGAAGGGCCAGCCGCGGCGGTTTTCCGGTGGATGACGGCACCTGCGTCCTGTCATCCCGGGATGCCGCAACCGGAACGCCTTGCGCAACCGATGCCGAGGCGGCACGTTCTCCCCCTGTTCCGGGCGGTCTCGCCCGCGCAAGGATCATTCGCCGATGGCGACGCTGAAGGAATTCGAGGAGTCGCTGCGCGAGCACGGCATGAACATGGCGCTCGCGCTGCTGGAGCGCCTGCGCGAGCGCGACCGCGCCACCCGCACGGTGAAGCCCGCCCGCCGGCTGACCGGGCAGAAGATGACGCCGGAACTCGCCCACGCCATCCTCGACCTGCACGCCTCCACCGGGATGACCCAGCAGGAGATCGCCTTCAAGGTCGGCGTGAACCAGGGGCGGGTTAACGAGGTGATCAAGCGCGGCAAGTGGCTCGACGGCGATCCGCACGCCCCCGAGGCGGTGGCCCGCGACAAGGCGCTCGCCCGCCTGCGCGGCGAGCCGACGGCGCGCAAGGCGCCCACGGTGAAGCGCGCGTCGGGCAAGAGCATCCCGGTCAAGGCCAAGACCGCCCCCGCGCCGCGGCGCAACCAGGGGCAGCTGGCGTTCGGCGACCTCTGAGCCGTTCGGCCGGGGTCGAAACGCAACCGGCTCGACGACGTGACCAAGGGTTTGCGACGGTGCGCAAGCCTTGACCGCCTCGCTCGGACGATGACCTTATCGACGGCATGGAACCGCTTCCCGACCCCGTCGAACGCGCCCGCGCTTCAGGCTCCGGCGCTCCCCCGGAAGGCGGCTTCTCGGCCCTGACGCCGGAGCTGTCCGTCAGCGATCTCGATGCGAGCCTGCGGTTCTGGTGCGACCTGCTCGGGTTCGCCGTCGCCTACGATCGCCCGGCCGCCCGCTTCGCCTATCTCACGCGGGGCAGAGCCCAGATCATGCTGTGTCAACGCAACGGTCGCTGGTCGACGGGCGTCCTGGATCGTCCCTACGGCCGGGGGGTGAACTTTCAGGTCATGGTCGACCGGCTGGACCCGATCCTGGCCGCGCTCGAGACCGCGCGCTGGCCGCTGTTCGAGGAGCCGAGGGAGGCCTGGTATCGCACAGGTCCGATCGAGGCCGGCCAACGAGAGTTCCTTATCCAAGACCCCGACGGATATCTCGTGCGCCTCGCCGAGAATCTCGGGCACCGGCAACCCGAGTGACGTCCATTCTCCGGCCGGGCCGCTATTCTCGCGATCAAGCTGATCGTGTTCGCCCCTAATCCGTCAGGTCGGGGCTCAAATCCTTCGGCCGCACGAAGCGCTCCAGGCGGCCGTTGCGGCCGACCTCGCTCCAATGCGCCACGTCGAACTCGATCACCGCCAGCGCCGCCGTGGGGAAGCCCTGCGCGAGGCGCTTCTGCGCGGCGCGCGCGCCCTCCGCCACCAGCATGTCGGCGAGCGCCTCGGTGCCGGGGTTGTGGCCCACGAGGATCAGGGTATCGGCCGTGTCGGGGCTTTCGCGGACGGCCGCGAGCAGCGCGGCGGGCGGGGCCTCGTAGATCGTCTCGACGATGCGCACGGGCACCGCGTCGAGGGCGGTCGCCACCGCCTCCCAGGTCTCGCGCGTGCGCTTCGACGGCGAGACCAGGGCGAGGTCCGGCTTCAGGCCCTCGCTCGCGAGGTAGGCGCCCATCCGCGGCGCGGCCTCGCGGCCGCGGGCGTCGAGGGGCCGGTCGATGTCGGAGACGCCCGGCGGCCGGTCGGACTTGGCGTGGCGCAGGAGCAGCAGGCGGCGCATCAGGCGAATCCGACGATCGGGTGCGGGGTGTAGAGCGCTTCGAGGCCTTGCGTCTCCTCCGGCGTCAGCACGAGGTCGAGGGCGGCGACCGCATCGGTGAGGTGGCCCGCCTTCGAGGCGCCGACGATCGGGGCGGCGACCTCGGGCTTGGCCGCGACCCAGGCGAGGGCCACCTGCGCGCGCGGCACGCCGCGGGCCTTCGCGATCTCGGCGACCTTGGCGATGATCGCCTGGTCCGCCGCGGCGGCCGCGTCGTAGAGACCCTTGCCGACGGCGTCGCTGTCCTGGCGCGCGGTGGTGGAATCGGGGTCGCGGGTCAGCCGCCCGCGGGCGAGCGGGCTCCAGGGCAGCACGGCGATCCCCTGGTCGCGGCAGAGCGGCAGCATCTCGCGCTCCTCCTCGCGATGCAGCAGGTTGACGTGGTTCTGCATGGTCGCGAACCGCGTCCAGCCATGGAGGTCCGCGGTGTAGAGCGCCTTCGAGAACTGCCACGCGTACATCGACGAGGCGCCGAGATACCGCGCCTTGCCGGCCTTCACCACGTCGTGCAGCGCCTCCAGCGTCACCTCGATCGGGGTGTCGTAGTCCCAGCGGTGGATCTGAAACAGGTCGACGTGGTCCATGCCGAGCCGCTTCAGGCTGGCGTCGATCGCGGAAAAGATCGCTTTTCGCGAGAGGCCGCCGGCGTTCGGCTGGTCCTTGAGCGGGAAGTAGCACTTCGTCGCGACGACGAGGCTGTCGCGGTCGCCGTAATCCTTCAGCGCCCGCCCGACGATCTCCTCGCTGGTGCCGTCGGAATAGTAGTTGGCCGTGTCGAAGAAGTTGATGCCGAGGTCGAGCGCCTGGTGGATCAGCGGACGGCTCTCGTCCTCCAGCAGCGTCCAGGGATGGGGTCCGCGCTCAGGGATGCCGTAGGTCATGCAGCCGAGGCAGAGGGCGGACACGTCGAGGCCGGTGCGGCCGAGCTTCTTCATCTTCATGCGGCGCGATCTGAGTGAGTGCGATACGATGGTCAGAGCGGGATGCGTCTTTCGCGGGTCCGACGCGCGGCCCCCTCTCCCCGCACGCGGGGAGAGGCCTGCAGGCACCGCGTCGTGCCTGCAGGAAGCGGCGGCGAGGGGGCTTCGACGAACGAGCCTCCTCCGTCCAAGCCCCCCTCACCCTCGGCTGCCGCCTGGCCGTGCTCCCCGACAAGGGGGAGACACGGCCCTCTCCCCGCAGGCGGGGCGAGGGGATGCATGGGGGTCGGTCCGCCCGGGACCAGGAAGGAGGACGCCGAAACGGCGCCTCAGCCCCCGCGCCCCTCGCGCCGCATCATGAAGGCCAGCTTCTCGAACAGGCTGACGTCCTGCTCGTTCTTGAGCAGCGCCCCGTGCAGCGGCGGGATCAGCTTGCGGGCATTGGTCTCGCGCAGCGTCTCGGGATCGACGTCCTCCGAGACGAGGAGCTTCAGCCAGTCGAGGAGTTCCGAGGTCGAGGGCTTCTTCTTGAGGCCCGGCACCTCGCGGGTTTCCAGGAACACCCGCAGCGCCTCCTCGACGAGGCGGTGCTTGATGCCGGGATAGTGCACGTCGACGATCGCCTGCAGCGTCTGCGCGTCCGGGAACTTGATGTAGTGGAAGAAGCACCGGCGCAGGAACGCGTCCGGCAGCTCCTTCTCGTTGTTCGAGGTGATGATCACCACCGGGCGGCGATCCGCCCGCACCGTCTCGCCGGTCTCGTAGACGAAGAACTCCATGCGATCGAGCTCGGTGAGCAGGTCGTTCGGGAACTCGATGTCGGCCTTGTCGATCTCGTCGATCAAGAGCACCGGGCGCTCGTCGGCGGTGAAGGCCTCCCACAGCTTGCCGCGGCGAATGTAGTTCGCGATGTCCGAGACCCGCGGGTCGCCGAGCTGCGAGTCGCGCAGGCGCGAGACCGCGTCGTACTCGTACAGGCCCTGCTGCGCCTTGGTGGTCGACTTCACGTTCCACGTGAGGAGCCTCGCACCGAGACCTTTGGCGATCTCCTCGGCCAGCACCGTCTTGCCGGTGCCGGGCTCGCCCTTCACCAGCAGCGGCCGCTCGAGCACGATGGCGGCGTTGACGGCCGCCGTCAGGTCGGGCGTCGCGACGTAGGACTCGGTTCCGGTGAAGCGCATCGAGCTGTTTCGTCCTGGCGGGCCGGCGCGGCCGACCCGTCCGACATAGGGCGCAAAGCCGGTCGCGGGCAACGCCCCTCGGTGATCGCTCAAAAAGCGATCATCTTGGGGTTCTTGCCGGCCTCGATCGCCGGCGCCCGCCTCCGCGGGCTTAGGCTTCCGCTCCGCTCGACGCATGCCCGGACATCCGTCCGGACAAGCCCGCTCCGCGCGGCGCTCTTCGCGCCGAAGACGTCGCCCTCCCTGGTCGTTTACCGGTCGGCCTTCTCGCCGGCGGTGGACAGCTCGATGTAGCGCAGGGTCGTCGGGCGGACGAGCTCGCGCACCTTGGCGGCCATGCCCTCCTCCTCCTTCAGCGATTGCTGGAAGGCGGCGGCATGCCCCTGCTGGCCGGCGGCCTCGCCGATCGCGAGCAGCGAGGTGTAGGCCGCGATCTCGAAGTTCTCGAAGGCGTGGTTGGCGTAGGCGTTCTTCAGGATCTCGTCCTGGGCCGGCGCGTGCCCGAGCGCCATCATGTTGCCGACGAAGCCGAGGAACCCCTCCTTCAGCGCGGACGGGCTCTCGGCGAGGCTGTGCAGCGCCTCCTCCAGGCGGGTGCGCTGGCCGTGGGTCTCGTCGATGTGGCGGCGGAGCGCCGCCTCCATCTCGGGATAGTTCTGCAGCCGTTCGACCTGGCGCTCCATGATCTGGAGCGCCTGCATCTCCAGGGCGTGGGTGTTCTTCAGGGCCGTGACGTAGATGTCGCGCGTGTCGAGGGCCATCGTGCATCTCCTGAGCGGCGGCCGGAACGTCGGCCTGGGATCAGGGGGAAGACCCGGCGAACACCGGCCAAGTTTCCGGCCGAGCGCGCGGGCGTTCAGTGTGACGCAGGGGGGGTGGATCGCGCGAAGCACCGCGTGGCCCCCTCTCCCGAACGGGAGAGGGGGCCCGCGCCTTGCTCGGGACGCGTGGCGAGGCGTCCGCATCCAGGAACCGCTGCGGGGAGAGGGACGAGCCCGCCCCTCAGGCGAGCAGGGTGTCCGACGGCTCGCTGTCGGACGGCCGGTCGTCCTCGGAGCTGGCCGGCGGGGTCTCGATCACCGGCTCGACCGCGGCGGCGACCGGCTCGGAGCGGATCGTCACGGTGTCGCCCTCGATGGAGAAGCTCACGGTCATGGCGGCGGCGCGGGCCACGAGGCCGGCGTAGTAGGGCAGGATGCCGTGGGCGTCGACGACACCGTTCTCGGGCATGCCGGCGATCAGCGCCTCGACATGGGGCGGGATGCGGGCGTGCGAGCCCTTGGCGACCAGCACCAGGGTCGGGGCCTCGCCGTCGCCCGTGACCTTGACGTCGAGGAGGCCGCCGCGCGGGATCGCGCCGGTGGAAATCATCACGAGGTTCAAGAGCAGCTTGACCTTGTTCTTGGGGTAGAGCGCCACCGGCGCGCTCCAGCTGAGCTGGGTCTTCTCGTCGGAGAACATGCCGCGGGAGACCTTCTCCGCGTCGGCGAGGTCGATCGAGGCGCCGGCCGAGCCCGCCGCGCCGAACGCGATCCGGGCGAATTGCAGCCGGGCGGAGGCGTGGCGCGCGCTCTTGCGGATCAGGTCGAGGGCGAACTCGCGCATCGACTCGTCCTGGTCGTCCTCCAGCACCTCGAGACCGTTCACGATCGCGCCCACGGGGCTGATCACGTCGTGGCAGACGCGGGAGCACAGCAGCGCGGAGAGGTCGAGGGCGTCGAGGGTCACGGCATTCATGGCACGCTCCGGGCGTTTTCTTCGGACTTGGTCTTCGGACTTGGTCGTCCGGGCTGGCGACGCGAAACCCGGCCGCCGCGGCGGCCCGCCCGAACGGATAGACGCCACATCCGGCTTTGCAAAGGGTTACGGGGGGCGGCGCGCGGCCCCGGACGCGCGAGCGCTGGGGGGCCGCCATCATCTGCGACGCCCCCAGTCGCAGCTCGTCAGGTCCGATAGAACAGCACCCGGCCGTCCGCCCGGATCTGGAGCAGGGCGTCGAACTCCCGCACGTTGCGGGTCAGCACGGCGAACCCGTGCTTCATCGCCTGGACGAAGAGCACGCAGTCGTGGAGGGCCTTCATGCGCTCGGGCTTGCCGTAGCCCTGAACGCGCGCGAGCAGGCCGGCATACACGGCGGCCTGGCCGAGGACGTCCATGTCCGGCACGAACAGGCGATGCGCCGGCATGGCCTCGACGGCCGCCTCGATCGCCGCGACGGCGGCTGGGGTCCGCGCGTCGCCCGGATCGAGCACGCCCACCGCATGCAGGAGTTCCTGCACGGCGACGGCGCTGTGGTTCACCGGCCGGATCGCGAGCAGGTCCTCGACGACGGCGGGCGCCTTGCCCTGCATCTGGTCGATGTAGACGCAGGTATCGAGGAGAAGCCCGTTCCCGGCCGACGCGTCGGGTCCGAGGAACGGAAGCGCGTCGTCGGGGCGGCGGGCGAGGGTCCGCGCCGCAGCGCGCCGCCTGACGCGTTCGGCGGACCGGAAGTCGAACGCCACGGTTTAGAAATCGAGATCGAGGCTCGGATCGACCGTGCCCCGCAGCCCCCGGAACGTGTCGGCGAAGTCGTCCTCGATCGCCAGGTTCGCCAGGGCGAACTCCACGAGCTCGGTGTCCGAGCGGATACCGGTGCGCGCCTTCGCGCGCTCGATCAGCTCCGGCGACACGCGCCCCGAGATGCGACCGCCCTTCCGCGCGATCAGGCCGCTTTCCTGCGCGCGGGCCAGCACCGCCTGGACCTTCGATCGGGAGGTCGCGGCGGCCTCGATCGCGGGCGACCGCTCGGGCCGGATCGAACCGGCGGGTCGGTGCGGGTGCGGCTCGGATCGGCTCGCCATCGGGATGCTCGCCCTGCGTTCAACGATTTGCGATTTCGATCACCATACGGCCGGGGGCGACCCCGGGCAATCGATGCGACGAGCGGACGACGCTCACTCCAGCCGCACCACGACGCTGTCGCTCGCCCCCGTCGCGTCGAGGACCGAGATGCGGGCGAAGCCGGCGCCGTCGGGGACCCATTCGGACTGGCGCCGGGCGGAATCCGCCACCGGCTTCCCGCCGACCATCCAGGTCAGCGGCGGCACGCCGCCGAGCGCCTTGAGGGCGAGGCGGGCCTGCTGCGCAGGGTCCCCCTTCAGGTCCGGCAGCCCGAGATCGATGCGGGCGCCGTCGGGCGGGTAGGCGATCTTGAGGGGCGCCGCGTCGGCCGCCGCCAGGGTCTTGGGCGCGTCGCGGCGGATGTGACGGAGCGGCGGCGGCAGGGCGGCCGAGGTGGCGACGAGCGCGTCGCGCGGCTGCGCCACCGGCTCGGGCTCGCCGCCGAAGCGCGAGAACGCGTCGAACAGGATCGGCGCCGCGACGGCGCGGCCGACCAGCCCCGGCACCGCCGCCCCGTCCGGCCGCCCGACCCAGACCGCGATCGTCACGCGCCGGTCGAAGCCCGCAGCCCAGGCGTCGCGATAGCCGAACGAGGTGCCGGTCTTGTAGGCGATGCGGCCGGGCAGCGCGTTCTCGGGGGGCGGAGCGCCGCGCAGGATGTCGGCGACGTACCAGGCGGCCACCGGCTCGGCGACGCGGCGGGCGGAGTCGGCAGGCGGCGGCCGGTCGGCGCGGCGCATCAGCTCCGGCATGGCGCCGCCGCGGGCCAGCCCGGCATAGAGCCGGGCGAGGTCGGTCAGCGTGATCCCCAGGCCGCCGAGCGCCACCGGCAGCCCCGGCGCGGCGTCGCGCGGCAGCAGGATCGTGGCGCCCGCCGCCCGCAGCCGGGCGATGAACCGGGCCGGCCCCACCGCCTCCATCAGCGCGACAGCGGGCACGTTGAGCGAAAGCTGCAGCGCGCGGCGCGCGGTGACGGTGCCCTGGTAGGTCAGGTCGAAGTTCTCGGGGGCGTAGGACGCGGCGTAGCGGGCCGGGCGGTCGTCGAGCAGCGTCTCGGGATGCGCCAGCCCGCTCTCGAAGGCCTGCGCGTAGATGAAGGGTTTTAGGGCCGAGCCCGGCGAGCGCACGGCCAGCGTCATGTCGATGGCGCCGCGGCGCGCGGCGTCGCGGTAGCCGGCGCTGCCGACCTGGGCGAGCACCGCGCCGGTGCGGTTGTCGATCGCGAGGATCGCCGCCGAGAGGCCGGGGCCGGCCCCTTGCGCCCGCTCCGCGGCGAGCTGCTCGAGGCTCGCCTGGAGGCGGCCGTCCAGCGTCAGGCGCAGCACCGCCGCGCCCGGGTCGGCGGCCACCGCCTCCTCGGC
>NZ_VRUT01000011.1:0-55566 GCF_008039465.1 Methylobacterium sp. WL120
CCGCCGTGGCGCGGGTCGACGCCGCCGCCCGCGGCGACGTCGCGGCGATGCAGGCGCCCGAGAAGGCGCGACAGGCGCCGGACATCGCGTTCAAGGGCCCGGGCAAGGAGGTGGGGGGCGAAGGAGCCCAGGCGGACGTGCGGCTTTCGGACTTCCGCGGCCGTCTCGTCCTCGTGAACCTGTGGGCGACGTGGTGCGCGCCGTGCAAGGCCGAGATGCCGGCCCTCGACCGGCTCGAGGCCGCCCTCGGGGGCAAGGACTTCGCCGTCGTCGCGATCAACCTCGATACGCGCAACCTCGACAAGCCGCCGGTCTGGATGCGGGACAACGGCATCGCGCGCCTGGCCTACTATGCCGACCCGCGCGGGCGCGTCCTGCCGGCGGTGCAGCGCGACACCGGCTCGCCCGGCCTGCCGACGACGCTGCTCGTCGACCCCGCCGGCTGCACGATCGGAGTGATGAAGGGGCCGGCCGAATGGTCGAGCCCGGACGGGCTGGCGCTGATCCGCGCCGCGCTCGGCCGCACGTCATGAACCGGTCCATGTCCTGAACCCGGCGGCATGTTCTGCACACGGCGGCATGTCCGGAACCTGGCGTCACGTCCCGAACCGGTCGAGGAACCGGTGACCACGTTCGCGGGCACCGATGTCCACGCGCCCTGCCGACGTCCATAACACCTTGGAACGAGACGCGAAGTCCGGGTCCGGCAGACGAATCGCAGCGATGTCCGATTGCCTGACGCGTAAGTCTGCGGCATAGCCTGGCTATAGCCGAGGTTGGGCCATGATCTTCGTCACGGATGCCGTAGGAAAGATGGTCTATCTCAGTCAGGAATGGACGGTTCTGACTGGTCAACAGCTTGAAGACGTCTCCCAACGTGGCTGGAGCAAGGTCATCCATCCGGACGACCTCGCGATCGTGGGCACCGTGGTGGCCGAGGCGACCGTCGCGCGGAGCGAGTTCACCGTGCGCTACCGCCTGCTCTCGCCGGACGGGCGGGCGATCTGGGTCGCGGCCGGCGCGGTGCCGTCCTTCGGGCCGCCGGAGCGGACCTTCCTCGGATTCCTCGGCTCGATCAGCCTGCTCGCGGCCCCCCCGCCGAAGGGCACCGCGAGCGGTGCGCTCGGTCGCTTCAGCCGTCCGTCGCCGGTGGCGGAATCCGAGCCGCGCTCGGTCCTAGAGCTGGTCGCCGACCACCTGATCACGGCGCATGCGCTGATCATGCAGGACGGCGGCACCTGCGCCTTGGCGGCGGTCGAGGTCGCGCTGCACGAGATCGGGCGCGAACTCGCACGCGTATCCGAGACCGCGCAGGACGGCTCGAACCTGCACTGAGCGTTTATCGCCCGCGGCGGATGCCGGTGCGCGTCAGGAAAATGGTCTTGTCCGCGCCGCGGTCTCCTTACGCCTCCATGTCGGCGTCGAGGTCGCGCCCGCGGGTCTCGTGCATCATCCAGGCGGCGATCGTGCCGAGCACGCTGAAGCCGACGAGGTAGTAGGCCGGCGCCAGCGGGTCGCCGGTGATCGCAATCAGCTTGTTGACGACGTAGTTCGTGCTGCCGCCGAAGATCGACACCGAGAAGGCGTAGACGATCGACAGCCCGGCGCTGCGCACCGCCCGCGGCAGCGATTCGGGGATCGCGACGATGATCGCCGCCGCGTTGATCGAGGACAGAGCCGACATCAGGAACGTCACCGCGTAGACCGAGGCCGCGGTCGGCGACTGCGCCAGCCACCAGAAGGTGGGCACGGCCAGCACCACGATCGCGGCGCGGGGCCAGACCAGCACCGGCCGCCGGCCGAAGCGGTCGGCGAGCCAGCCGCCCAGCAGCGGGAACACCACCGAGGCGAGGCCGAGTGCGATCGGCACCGCGGTCGAGACGGTCTCGGTGAGGCCGAGGGTGGCGCGGGCGTAGACCGGCATGTTGGTGCCGATGGCGTTCGAGACCGTCGAGGCGGCGATGACCACGAAGGTCAGGAGCAGCAGGCGCACGTGCTCGCGCAGCAGCCGCATCACCACCGCGCCGGTGGAGGCCGCCGCCGCCGGGTCTTCGCCCTCGCCCGCCGTCTCGGGCAGGTGGCTGCGGATGACGAGGCCGACCGGGACGACGCCGACGCCGAGCAGGAACATGATGCGCCAGCCCCACTCCGCCATCGCCGCCTCGCCGAGGAAGAACGTGAGCGCGGTGGCGACGACGCCGGCGAACAGCGCGGCGCAGCCCTGGCTGGCGATCTGCCAGCTCGCCACGAAGCCGCGGTGCTTCGGCGGCGCCGCCTCCAGCAGGTAGGCGGTGGAGGGGCCGACCTCGCCGCCCAGCGCGAGCCCCTGGATCAGCCGCCCGACGATGACGATGACCTGCGCCCAACCCCCCAGCGTCGCGTAAGAGGGCGCCAGCGCCAGCATCAGCATGCCGACCGCCATCAGCGCGATGGTGATGAGCATGGCGGGCTTTCGGCCCGCCCGGTCGGCGAAGGCGCCGATGACGATGCCGCCGATCGGCCGCATCACGTAGCCGATGCCGAACAGGGCGAGCGAGGCGAGCAGGCTGTCGGTGGCGTTGGCGGAGGGGAAGAACGCCGCGCCGATCGGAACGGCGAAGAAAACGTAGAGCGTGAAGTCGTAGAATTCGAGCGCGTTGCCGAGGACCACGGCGCCGACCGCCTTTCGGTTCAGGGCCGGATGCTCCGGTGTCGTCGTTGCGGTCATCGCGCGTCCTTGCGTCATCCGTTCTGGCATAGCCGGCCCGGGCCGGGATCGCCACCGGCGGGGTCGCCCGCGAGGGCGAAGGCGAGCGCGAGGGAGGGTGCGAAGGGTTGCCCGCGGGCGCAAAGCCGGGCACCCCCGGCGCCATGACGAAGCCGCGCCCCCTTTCCGCGATCCGTAACGCGCTCGCCAGCGAGGCGGCCGGAGGCCTCGTGCTGATGGCGGCCGCCGCCTGCGCGCTCGTCGTCGCCAACACCGGCCTCGCCGAGACCTACGCCCACGCGCTGCACGCACCGCTCGGTCCGTTGAGCGTGCAGCACTGGATCAACGACGGCCTGATGGCGGTGTTCTTTCTGCTCGTCGGCCTGGAGATCAAGCGCGAGGCCCTGGACGGCCGCCTGCGGACCTGGCCCGACCGGGCGCTGCCCGGCATCGCGGCGCTCGGCGGCATGGCGGTGCCGGCCCTTGTCTACCTCGCCTTCAACGCGGGCACCGGGACGGCGCGGGGCTGGGCGATCCCGGCGGCCACCGACATCGCCTTCGCGCTGGGCGTCCTGGCGCTGCTGGGTAAGCGCGTGCCGGTGTCGCTGAAGATCCTGCTCAGCGCGGTGGCGATCGTCGACGACCTCGGCGCCGTGGTGATCATCGCGCTGGTCTACACCGGCGGCCTCGACCCGACGATGCTCGGCCTCGCCGCCTTGGTGCTGGCGATCCTCGTCGGCCTGAACCGTGCCGGCGTCGCCGCGCTCACGCCCTACCTGTTGCTCGGCCTCGTGCTCTGGGTGCTGGTGCTGCGCTCCGGGGTCCACGCCACGGTGGCCGGCGTGCTCCTGGCGATGACCATCCCGATCCGCCCGAGCCCGGGCCGGCCGGAGGACGCGACCTCGCCGCTGCACCGGCTGGAGCACGCGATCACCCCCTTCGTCGCCTTCGGGATCGTGCCGCTCTTCGGCTTCGCCAACGCCGGGGTGCCCCTGCTCGGCCTGTCCCCGGGGGCGCTCCTCGACCCGGTGACGCTCGGCGTCGCGGGCGGGCTGTTCGTCGGCAAGCAGGTGGGCGTCTTCGCCGCCCTGCGCCTCGCCGTCTCCCTCGGGCTGGCGCACCGGCCCGGCGGGGCGACGTGGCGCCAGGTCTACGGCGTCGCGGTGCTCTGCGGCATCGGCTTCACCATGAGCCTGTTCATCGGCGCGCTCGCCTTCACCGACGCCGCCCACGAGACGGAGGTGAAGCTTGGGGTTCTCGTCGGTTCCCTGCTCTCCGGGCTGGCGGGCGCCGCGATCCTCGGATCTGCCGCCCCGCGGGGCTCCGCGCGAGCCTGAATCCCGGCGGCCGTGAGCCGGCTGCGGAATTCGAAAGAATGGCCTTGCCAGCCCGGCCCGGACGGGTCTAGCCTCTCCTCATGGCGACGCGGCCTCCTCCCCAGAGGCCCCGGCGCCGGATCGAGACGAAGAGGAGGTCTGCCATGCATGCAAGCCCGACCCACGTCCATTCCGCCGACACCGGTGCCGGTGACCAGGACGATCCGCCGAGCGTCCACCGACAGGGATAGAGGTTTTCGGGAGGGTTTTAGGCGCCCGACCCCACGGCCCTGAGCGCCCTGGGACGAACGCCGGACACCAACCCTCGAACCCGGGAACGTGGCCCCTGCCACCGGCCCGTCGGCGAAAGCCGACGGGCTTTTTCGTTGCAGCCATCCGGCCGCTGACGCAGCGCAGCACCAGGCGCGCGGGCCGTCGCAATCGTATCCAAAATTACTTAGGTATCCGCCCCTGGCTGCTCTTGCGCGAGGGTGACGAAGCGGTAACGTCGAGCATCAATACACGAGGAGAGAATCACCGCGGAAGCAGATCGACGGCTCACGAGACGATCAACGCAGCACAGGATGGCCCCCATGCCCGAGACGATTCGCGTCAAGCCCACCCACGACGGCACCTATACGGTCTATCGCGGGTCCACTGCCTTGATCTCAGGCCTCACGCGCCTCCAGGCCGAACGCTACGAGGCCAGCATCGGCGACCGTCGGCTCTCCGGGCTCCTCGCCGCCTCCGCCTGATCCGAGCGTCGGCCCGGCCGCCTCGCGCACCGGGTCGTCCGATCGAAGCGTCAGCCCAGCGTCAGCGGGCCAAGGTCCGTCACGGTCCCGCCCGCTCCGATCCCACGCTGCGTCGCCGACACGACGTGGCGCCCCCCGTTCTCCGAGAACGCGTACAGGATGTAGGCCGCCCGCCGCGCGGCTTCCGAGCCGTGCCCGCCCGCATGCGCGCCGGGCCGGGCCGAGGCGGATGCGCCGCCGACCACCGGGATCGCCCGCCCGTCCGGTCCCGGCAGGTGGGCGACGCTGGCCACGTGGTTGTGCCCGTGCAGGACGAGGTCGGCGCCGACGCGGCCGAGCATCGCGCTGAACAGGGCGGCGTCGCGCAGGTCGCGGCCCGGGCTCGCCCCGCCGGGATGGGGCGGATGATGGATCATCACCACGCGGGCCGGCCGCGACGGGTCTGTCGCCAGCGTCCGCAACAACGATTCGGCCGCCGCGATCTGGCGTGGCCCGAGTCGGCCGGTGGCGACGAACGGGACGGTCGGGATCGCGCTCGACAGGCCGACCAGTGCCAGGGGCCCGCGCCGGCGCAGGTACGGAAACGTGCCGCCTCCGCCGGCGTCGTCCGCGGTCCAGGCGCCGCAGGCCGCGAGCAGCCCTTCGAGCGAGCCGCGCACGTAGGCGTCGTGGTTGCCGGGCACGAAGCTGACCGCCTCCGGCGTGCCGAGCGCCTCCAGGAAGATGCGCGCGGTGTCCCACTCGCTCGGCAGGCCGATGTTGCACAGGTCGCCGGTGCAGGCGACGTGATCCGGCGCCTGCAGCCTCAGGTCCGCGACCAAGGCAGCCAGCGTTTCCATGTCGTGGCTGCGCGAGCGCCCGCGGCGCCAGTTCGCGTAGCCCGTCGCGCGCTTGCCGAAGAGCTGGCGCAGGCGCGGCCGCGGCAGCGGGCCGACATGCGGGTCTGTGAGGTGGGCGAGGCGGAAGGACACCGGGTCATCGCATCGCGGTTGGGGCCGGCCGCGTCAAGCGAGGCGCCGTGCCCGAGGGCCGGCGTGGGGTGGACGTCAGGTCAGCGCCACCAAGCCGACGCCGAAGATCATCAGGCCCGCCCCGAGGACACGCCACAGGCTCGCCGGATGGACCTGGAAGCCGATCCAGCCGTAATGGTCGAGGACGATCGAGGCGGCGACGCCCACCGTCACGACGATCCCGAGGAAGGACGCGGCCCCGAGGGAAGGGGCGGCATAGAGCTGGGCCAGGATCAGCAGGACGCTGAGACAGCCGCCGAGCCAGCCCCACCAGGGCACCTCGGCCATCTGCTGCCAGCTCGGCACGCCGAGCTTGCCGAAGGCGAGGCCGCCCAGCAGCATGAAGCCGGTGCTGACGAAGAGGATCACCACCGCCGCCGTGACCGGAAGCCCGAAGGACTTCGACAGGGCCGCGTTCTGTCCCGGCTGGACCGCATTCGCGAGCCCGGCGAGGATCGTCAGTCCGTAAAGATACCACATGACTCACGGTATCGGCGGCGGCACGGCTCAGTTTCGCCGATCCCGAAGCCTGCGACGAAGTGGTGAGCGCCTCGATCGCAGGGAATGGGCGCGCACCCGCCTCACGCGCTGCCGATCAGCACCCCCACTGCCAGCACCAGCGCGCCGCCGAGCACGATCTGCAGCACCGCCCGGCCGAACGGTGTCGCCATGTAGCGGGTGCGGATCGCGGCGATGACCACCAGTTCGATCGCCACCACCAGCACCGCGAGGCCGGTGGCCAGCGCGAAGGCGTTCGGCCAGTGGCCCGGGATCGCGTAGGGCAGGGTGTGGCCAAGCCCCCCGAGCGCGGTCGCCGCGCCGCAGACGAGGCCGCGCATCCACGGACTGCCCCGCCCGGTGATGCGCCCGTCGTCGGAGAGCGCCTCGGTGAAGCCCATGCTGATCCCGGCCCCGAGGGAGGCCGCGAGCCCGACGAGGAAGGTCGCGCCGTTGCTGTGCGTGGCGAAGGCGGCGGCGAAGATCGGCGCCAACGTCGAGACCGATCCGTCGATCAGCCCGGCGAGACCCGGCTGCACGTAGGCCAGCACGAAGGCGCGGTGGGTGTCGTCGCCGGGTGCGGTTGCGTCGGTGTCGCCGTGGAGGACCGCTTCCATGATCGTCATCCTGTCTGGATCGATTCCAATCTACATATTGGAATCGATCCAAACAAGCCGGCAGAGCGCGGTTTCGCGGTGTCTTTGGACACGCGGCGCGGCTCAAGCGGCCCGAACCGCTCCGGGTCTCGGTTGCGCAGGCTGCGACGACGGGTCTAGAGAGCCACCGGACTGCGCGGGACGGCGCTGTCCCGTTGTCGCGTCCGAACGCCCGACCCGTCGCCAGGCCGGTCGGCGACCTTGCCTCCCTCCGGCCGCCACGCCATCGCGCGAACCCGGCCGAGCCTTGGAAAGCGAGACATGTTCCCCATGCCGACCCTTCCTGCCGTCCGCACGCCGTGTCGCCGCGCGCCCTCGCGCGGCACCCCCGAGGCGGTCGCATGAGCCTCGGCAAGCGCATCATCCGGCATCCGGCCGTGCAGGCGGCGCTCGGACGGCTCGCCGCCGGCTACCTCACGCTGGTGCGCCGAACCAACCGCTTCACCGTGGAGCCGGCGAACGCCGACCCCTGGCTCGACGCGATGTCCCCCTTCGTCGCCGGGATGTGGCACGGCCAGCACATCATGGTGTCCTTCGCCGGGAGGCCGGTGGACCGGGTCGCCACGATCATCTCGAAGAACCCAGACGGCAACATCAACACCATCGCCCTGGAGCGGATGGGCGTGCGGGTGATCCGTGCCTCCGGCGCCCGCGGCCGGGTGGTCAAGGACGCCAAGGCCAAGGGCGGCGCCGAGGGCCTGCGCGCGATGATGCGGGCCCTGAAGAACGGCGAGATCGTCGCCTTCAGCGCCGACGTGCCCAAGATCTCGCGCCGGGCCGACGCCGGCATCCTCACCCTGGCGCGCTTCTCCGGCCGGCCGATCGTGCCGGTGGCGGTGGTGACGAGCCGGCACATCCGCTTCGGAAGCTGGGACCGCGCCTGCCTCGGGCTGCCGTTCGGCCGCGGCGCTGTGGTCTTCGGCGAGGCGATCCGCGTGCCGCGCGACCCCGACCCGGAGACGTTCGAGGCCCTGCGCGTCCGCCTGGAGGCCGAAATGAACCGGGTGCACGACCGGGCCTACACCCTCGTCGGGCGGCTCGACCGCGTCGGGGACAACTGGCTCGGGCGTGCGCCCCGCGCCGAGGCGGCATGACGGTGACGGCATGAGGGCGCCGCCGCTCACCCTGGCCCTCAAGGCTTATCACGGCGGCCTGTGGCTCGGCGAGCCGGCGGTGGCCGGCCTGCTGGCGTGGCGGGCGCGCAAGGGCAAGGAGGACCCGACCCGCTTGGCCGAGCGCCGCGGCCTGCCCGGGCGGGCGCGGCCCGTGGGCTCGCTGGTCTGGATGCACGGGGCGTCGGTGGGCGAGTCGCTCTCGCTGGTCGGCCTCGTCGAGGGAATGATCGCCCGCGGCTTCTCGGTGCTGGTCACCACCGGCACCCGCAGCGCCGCCGACCTGATCGGCGCGCGCCTGCCGGCGGGCGCCGTACACCAGTACATGCCCCTCGATGCGCCGCGCTGGGTCGCGCGCTTCCTCGACCATTGGCAGCCCGACCTCGCCCTGGTCGCCGAGTCCGAGATCTGGCCCAACACCGTGGTGGCGCTGCATGCCCGCGCCATCCCCTTGCTGCTCGTCAACGGACGGATGTCGGAGCGCTCGTTCGCCGGTTGGGCGCGTGCGCCGCGCACGGCCAAGGCGCTGCTGGCGCGAATCGCGATCTGCCTTGCGCAGACGCGCGACGACGCCGAGCGCTTCGTGCGCCTCGGCGCGCCGCGGGTGAGCGTGGCCGGGAACCTCAAGTACGATGCCGCGGTGCAGCCGGCCGACCGGCAGCAGGTGGCCTATCTCGGGGACATGATCGGCGACCGCCCGGTCTGGGTCGCAGCGAGCACCCATCCGGGCGAGGACGCGGCGGCGGCCGAGGCGCATGCGGCGCTGAAAGACCGGTTCCCGCGGCTCCTGACCATCGTCGCCCCGCGCCACCCCTATCGCGGTGGCGACGTGGCGGCCTGCGCGACGGCTCACGGGCTGCGCAGCGCGCGCCGCTCGGCCGGCGGGCGCCCGCACCCGTCGGTCGACCTCTACGTCGCCGACACGATCGGCGAGCTCGGCCTGTTCTACCGCCTGAGCCCGCTGGTGTTCCTCGGCGGCTCGCTGGTGCCGCATGGCGGCCAGAACCCGATCGAGCCGGTGCGCCTCGACGCCGCCGTGCTCCATGGCCCGCATACGGAAAACTTCACCGAGGTCTACCGCGCGCTCGATGCCGGCGGCGGCGCCGCCGCTGTCGCCGACGCGGCCGAGCTGGCCGCGACGCTCGCCGACCTCATGGCCGGCCCCGACCGCATCACCGCGATGACCCGAGCCGGACAGCGCGCACTGGTGCCGTTCGAGGGCGCGGTGGAGCGGACGCTCGCGGTGCTCGATCCCTTCATCGCGCAGATGAAGCTCGCCGCGTTCCACCAGGGCTGATGCGCCCCCCGCGCTTCTGGCTGGGCGACGCGAACCATCCGGCCGCGCGCCTGCTGGCGCCCTTCGGCCGCGCCTACGGCCGCGCCGCCGGGAACCGCATGGACCGGCCCGGCGCGCGGGGCGAGTGCCCTGTCCTGTGCCTGGGCAACTTCACCCTGGGCGGTGCCGGCAAGACCCCGAGCGCGGTCGCGCTCGCCGCGCTGCTGCGCGAGCTTGGGCGCACGCCCGCCTTCCTCAGCCGCGGCTACGGCGGGCGCCTGCCCGGACCCGTCCTCGTCGATCCCGCCCGCCATGGCTGGCGCGACGTCGGCGACGAGCCGCTGCTGCTCGCCCGCCACGCGCCGACGGTCGTCGCCCGCGACCGCGTCGCCGGCGCGCGGCTCTGCGTGGCGGAGGGCGCCGACGTCGTCGTCATGGACGACGGGCTGCAGAACCCGAGCCTGGCGAAAGACCTCGCGCTCGCCGTCGTCGACGCAGGCGTCGGCGTCGGCAACGGGCTGTGCGTCCCCGCCGGCCCCTTGCGAGTCCCGCTGGCGCGGCAATGGCCGCATGTCGGCGGCCTGGTGCTGATCGGCGAAGGTCCCGCCGGCGCGGCGGTGGCGGCTGAGGCTCAGGCGCACGGCCTGCCGGTGCATCGCGCCCGGCTGGTGCCCGAGGGCGCCGCGGTCGCGAGCCGGCGCGTGCTGGCCTTCGCCGGCATCGGCCGCCCGGAGAAGTTCTTCGCCTCGCTCTGCGAGGCCGGCGCCGAGGTCGCCGCGACCCGCAGCTTTCCCGATCACCACCCCTATCGCGACGCCGACCTGGCCCGGCTGGCGGCGGAGGCCGACGGCCTCGGCGCGGAACTCGCCACCACCGAGAAGGACCGCGTCCGCCTGCCCGAAGCGTTCGCGGCGCGGGTGCGGGTGCTGCCGGTCGCGCTGCACTTCCAGACGCCCGAGACGCTGGAGATACTGGTGTCGGCGGCGCTGGACGATCCAGACGGAAGGACGTGAGGCCCTCTGCCGCCGCCTTTGGACAAGCGTGAAAGGCGATGACGACATCGCAACCGGCCGTGCTATCGCGTGTACGGTGGCGTGGTTCAGGCGCGCCGGTCACGAGCCCTTCTGGTCGGAGATGCGCGATCGATGAACGTTGCGGTCCCGAACGCGCTACAGATCAAGGCGGGCGACGCGGAACGCGGCGCGATGTCCTTGCCGGGCAGGGCGGCGGCCTTTCCCGAGCTGCGATACATGGGATCGAAGAAGCGGCTGCTGCCTTGGAGCCATGGCGTGCTTCAAGGCCTCGACTTCGAGACGGCGATGGATCCGTTCAGCGGCAGTGGCTCCGTCGCCTATCTGATGAAGGCCATGGGACGGCGGGTGGTCGCGACCGATTTCTTGAACGTCTCGGCGACCGTCGCAAGGGTCTCGTCGAGAACTCGAAGTCTCGGATCGACGCCGACGCCCTCAATAGGCTTCTGTCCCGTAACGATCGAGCCGATACGTTCATAGAGCGCACCTTCACGGGGGTGTTCTTTCGTCCGGAGGACCTGCGGTTCCTGGACCGGGTTTCGGCGAACCTGACCAAGCTCGAATGCGATCACCAACGCGCTCTCGCGGTCTCGGCTCTCGTCCGATCGTGCCTCCAGAAGCAGCCGCGCGGCGTCTTCACGATCTCGGGCGATCCGGCGCGCTACGACGATGGCCGACGCGATCTGCGCTTGAGCATCGAACAGCATTTTCTCGAACAGGTCGCCGTCTACAACGAAGCCGTCTTCTCCAACGCTCTCGAAAACCGGGCGCTCAGATGCGACGTGTTCGACGCCGACGCGCAAGGAATCGATCTCGTCTACCTCGATCCGCCATAAGTTCCACGTGCGGATGATAATTGCTACATCAAGCGCTACCACTTCGTGGAAGGGCTTTCCGTTTATTGGAAAGATCTCGACATCATGGAGGGTACGAAGGTCAAAAAATCGCCAAGCGCTATACGCCTTTCAGCTATCGATCCCAGACCGAAGATGCCTTCGATCGGATGTTCGCCCGCTTCAGGCGCCAGACTATCGTGATGAGCTACAGCTCGAATGGTTTTCCCGATCTGGAGCAGTTGACGATATTGTTGAGGAAATACAAGCGCAACGTCGAGGTCTATACGCGCCCTCATCGGTACCACTTCGGCACCCACGTCGCCGTTAAGCGGGCGTCCGTCGATGAGTATCTGATCGTGGGGCGCTGATGCGTGTCGTCGATCAGGGGGCCGAAGAGATCGCCGAAGCCCTCGGTTCGCTCGATGTGGACTGGATGGATGCCACGGCCGGCAACGTCATCGCCAAGCTGACGGCGTTCGGCGTGAAGGAGGCATACGGCCGGGCCGATGTGGCTGCGCTTCTCGACGACCACTTCGACGAGGGGCTTTTGTGTTGCAGGCTGTTCCTCGGCCTCTCGAAGGACCAGTCCGAGGCGCTTCTCCGCGAGGCGCTCGGCAAGGGTGGTATCGGGGTGACGCGCAATCAAACGGATCGGGCGGCGTTCCTGGTTGCACTCGAAGGTTTCGGCCTGCTCGACGCGATGGCGACCACCGTCAACCGAAAGCTCGTCTGGAGCGATGTGCTGGTCGAGCGCCTTCGGTCCGGCCGCGCCAGCGCGATCTCGGGGCAGAAGCGGGGGCGCGGCCTCGAAGACTTCGCAGAAGCCATCGTGAGAGAGGTATTCGGGGAAGGGGCCTACGAACTGCGATGCACGTTCACGGGCGTCGGCGGCAAGATCGCGAAATGCGACATCGCCATCCCCGCCGGACCCGTCCGCTCATCCTCATCGAGGCCAAGGCCTACGGCGCGACCGGTTCGAAGTTGACGGACATCCTGGGCCATCTCGACGCCATCATCGAGGCGAAACGCCGAGATGCCGCGTTGCTGGTCATGACCGACGGCACGACCTGGAAAGCCAGGATGGCGGACATGGCCAAGATCGTCGCGCGTCAGAACGATGGTCGCATTCTCAGAATCTACACGATGCAGATGCGCGATCAGTTCCTCGCGGATCTCACGACTCTCAAAGCCGAGTTCGGTTTATAGGATTGCGAGAGGCGACGGGCAGGCTCGCTGCGGCGCCCGGCGAAGGATTGCGCCGCGTTGCCATCCGGCCCCAAGCCCGCTATAGGCGCTCCACGCCCGCCAGACACCCTTGGAGGCACGGGCGCGTGGGGTTTCGGTTCGGCCGTCCGTCTCGGGCGGCCTTCGTCGTTTCCCCGACCATTCATCAATCAAAGGATCACGCCATGAGCGCAGTCAAGACGCTTGAGGCCGTGGCACGCGACCGGGTCGGCAAGGGGGCCGCCCGGGCCGTTCGTCGCCAGGGCCAGGTTCCCGCCGTCGTGTACGGGGGAGGCCAGCCGCCGCAGTCGATCGCCATCGACCTCATCCGCACCCGCACCCTGATCTACGCCGGCGGCTTCAAGACGACGCTGTTCGAGATCAACGCCGGCGGCAAGAAGACCCGCGCGATCCCGCGCGACTTCCAGCTCGACCCGGTCAGCGGCGTGCCGATGCATGTCGACTTCCTGCGCGTGGTCGCCGGCCAAACCGTCACCGTCGAGGTGCCGGTGCACTTCCACAACGAGGACGCGGCCCCGGGCATCAAGCAGCAGGGCGGCACCCTCAACATCTCGCTGCACACCTTGGCCGTCGAGGTCGCCCCCGACCAGATCCCCGACGGGATCGAGATCGACCTCACCGGCCGCCAGATCGGCGACGTGATCCACGTCTCCGACGTCACATTGCCGGCCGGCGTCGTCTACACCGGCGAAGCCACCGACCCGATCGCCAACGTCGTGCCGCCGACCGTGCTCGGCGCCGAGGTCGAGGCCGAGGAGGCCGCGATTGCCGAGGCGCAGTCGGCGGAAGCCGAGGCCGAGAAGGTCGAAGCCGAGGCCGAAGAGGCCGAGGCCGCTGCCGAAGCCTCCGAGGAGAAGAAGGAGGACTGAGCCCTTCGCGGCTCGATCCTCCCGCACCGCCCTCGTGGTGGTGCGGCTTCGAAACGATGCCCCGGCCGCGAGGCCGGGGCGTTCTTGTTTTGGAAGGCCGGAGTCCGTCGCCATGCGACTCATCGTAGGCCTGGGCAATCCGGGCAAAGCCTACGCGCGCAACCGCCACAACATCGGGTTCCTCGCGATCGACGAGATCGCGCGGGTCCACCGGGCGAGCCCGTTCCGGCGACGCTTCCAGGGCGAGGCCGCCGAGGTCTCGTTCGGGGCCGAGCGCGCGATCCTCTTGAAGCCGCAGACCTTCATGAACGAGTCCGGCCGCTCGGTCGCCGAGGCGCAGCGCTTCTACAAGATCGCGCTGTCCGACGTGATCGTATGCCACGACGAGCTCGACCTCGCCGCGGCCAAGATCCGGGTGAAGCTCGGCGGCGGGAACGCCGGGCACAACGGCCTGCGCTCGATCACGGCCCAGTGCGGCAACGACTATCGCCGCGTGCGCCTCGGCATCGGGCATCCCGGCGACAAGGCCCTGGTGCACGCCTACGTGCTCAACGATTTCGCGAAGTCCGAGGAGCCCTGGGTCGAGGACCTGTGCCGGGCGGTCGCCGACGAGATCGCGCTGCTCGCGGCGAACGAGAACGAGAGCTTCCAGAACAAGGTCCACCTCGCCATGGTCGGCCGTGGCTGGGCCGACGTGAAGCGGCCGGGCGAGAAGGCCGCCAAGAATTGACACGAAAACACGAGGACACGATATCGAAGGCCTTGGAGGCCGTCCGATGAAGAACCTCACCATCACCCTCGACGAGGACCTGTTTTCCTGGGCGCGCGTGGAAGCGGCCAAGCAGGGCCAAAGCCTGTCCCGCTTCGTCGCCCAGGCGCTGGCAGACCGCCGGGCGCCCGAGCTTGCGCACCAGCTTGCGATCCTCGAGGACTTCTTCGAGGGACCCGGATGGCCCGGCATCGCCGAGAACCTCCCCACGCGCGACGAGATCTATGACAGGTCGGCTCTTCTTCGACACGAACATCCTGATCTACGCCCTGGATCCGAAGGATCCGGCGAAGCGGTCGATGAGTATGGAGGTGATCACGAAGGCTCTGACGCAGGGACGTCTGGTCGTCAGCCCGCAAATTCTGAACGAATGCGTCTGGGTCGCGGCCTATAGGAAGAAGCTCGTTCCTCCGGCCGACATCGAGCGCTACCTGTCCGCATTCCACCATGCCTGCACCGCCCCGCTCGACGTTGAGACCCACCGTCTGGCGATTCGCGTGTCTGCTAAGCACCGCCTGTGTTGGTGGGACAGCATCGCCCTCGCTTCGGCGCTTCAGGCTCGCTGCCAGGCCTACGTCTCTGAAGATATGCGGGACGGCCAAGCCGTCGAGTCCCTGACGATCATCAATCCCTTCGGGCCTCGCGCCCGCGCCACCCTGGCGCTTACCTAACGGACCTGACCCCATGGGCTTCAAATGCGGCATCGTCGGCCTGCCGAACGTCGGCAAGTCGACCCTCTTCAACGCGCTGACGCAGACGGCGGCGGCGCAGGCCGCGAACTATCCGTTCTGCACCATCGAGCCGAACGTCGGCGACGTGGCGGTGCCCGACCCACGCCTCGACGACCTGGCGCGGATCGCCTCGTCGAAGGAGATCATCCCGACGCGGCTGACCTTCGTCGACATCGCTGGCCTCGTGCGCGGCGCCTCGAAGGGCGAGGGCCTCGGCAACCAGTTCCTCGCCAACATCCGCGAATGCGACGCCATCGCCCATGTGGTCCGCTGCTTCGACGACGGCGACGTCACCCACGTGGAGGGCAAGGTCGACCCAGGCGCCGACATCGAGACCATCGAGACCGAGCTGATGCTGGCCGACCTCGACAGCCTCGAGAAGCGCGTCGTCGCCCTGGAGAAGCGGGCTCGTGGCGCCGACAAGGAAGCCAAGGAGTTCCTCGACCTCGTCAACCGCGCCCTGCCGTACCTGCGCGAGGGCAAGCCCGCCCGCATGGTCGCCCGCAAGCCGGAGGAGGAGAAGCTGTTCCAGCAGCTCGGCCTGATGACGGCCAAGCCCGTGCTCTACGTCTGCAACGTCGACGAGGGCGACGCCGACAAGGGCAACGCCTACTCGAAGGCGGTGCAGGAGCGCGCGGCGGCCGAGGGCGCGCAGGCGGTGGTGGTCTCGGCTAAGATCGAGAGCGAGATCGCGGTGATGCCGGCCGCCGACCAGGGCGACTACCTCGAGGCGGTGGGGCTCGCCGAGCCCGGCCTGAACCGGGTGATCCGCGCCGGCTACGATCTGCTCGGGCTCATCACCTACTTCACCGTCGGCCCGAAGGAGGCCCGCGCCTGGACGATCACCAAGGGCACCCGCGCGCCGGCCGCCGCCGGCGTGATCCACACCGACTTCGAGAAGGGCTTCATCCGCGCCGAGACGATCGCGTTCTCCGACTACACCACGCTGAAGGGCGAATCGGGCGCGCGCGACGCCGGCAAGCTCCGGCTCGAGGGCAAAGAGTACCTCGTGCAGGACGGCGACGTGCTGCATTTCCGCTTCGCCAACTGACGCGCGCGGCCGCGCCGGACCACCTGCGTCCAGACGGAGACATGCCCATGTCAGGCCTCTACTTCGAGGATTTCGCCGCCGGCCAGGTTCGCGGCGGCGCGCGGCTGACGGTGAGCCGCGACGACATCGTCGCCTTCGCCCGGGAGTTCGACGCGCAGCCGTTCCACCTCGACGAGCGCGAAGCGGAGAAGACCTTCGCCGGCCGGCTGATCGCGTCGGGCTGGCACACGGCCTCCCTCGGGATGCGGCTGCTGCAGGCCGGGCCGATGGGCGGGCACTCCTCGCTCGGATCGCCCGGCGTCGCCGAGCTGCGCTGGTTGAAGCCTGTGCTGCCGGGCGATTCGCTCTCCGCCACCCTGCGCGTCGAGGAGACCCGCGCCTCGGCCTCGAAGCCGGATCGGGGCTTCGCCGTCTGCCTGCTGACCCTGGAGAACGACCGCAGCGAGGCGGTGATGACCCAGGCGTTCACGGTGATGCTGGCCCGCCGCGGGGCCGAGCCGGCGGCGCCGCGGGTCGTGGAGACCGGCGTTCCGGCCCCTCTGGTCGAGCCCGACGACGCCGAGATCGTGCCGTTCCTGAAGGACGCCGCGGTCGGCGCCACCCGCGACTTGGGCGCCTACGCCTTCTCGGCCGAGGCGATCCTGGACTTCGGCCGCGCCTACGACCCGCAGGTGTTCCACACCGATCCGGAGGCCGCCAAGGCCACGCATTTCGGCGGCCTGTGCGCCTCGGGCTGGCACACCGCCGCCGCCTACATGAAGCGGCTGCTCGCCACCCGCACCCGCGACCACGCCTTCACCGCCGCCCGCGGGCTGGCGCCGGCGACCGGCCCCTCGCCGGGTTTTCGCGACATGCGCTGGCTGAGGCCGGTCTACGCCGGCGACACCGTGCGCTACGCCACGACGCTCACCGACAAGCGCGCCTCCGCCTCCCGCCCCGGCTGGGGCCTCGCCTTCGCCGACAACGTCGGCGTCAACCAGCGCGGCGAGACGGTGTTCTCGTTCGCAAGCTCGGTGTTCTGGCAGTGGGCGCCGTAACGCGCGCGTCCGGCGCCGTCGCCTGCGTCGGGTGACGAGCGAAATCCGATAACGCGACGACCGTCCGGACGTCCCTGAAGCGATCCATCGCGAACCGCCCGGCTCGATCCGCTCGGGCGGAGAGGTGTCCGTCCGGCGGTCGGCTCGTGCGCGGGGGGAAGGCCGATGGGATCGCGCGCCGCTAGGCCTCCGGCCGGAACGGTTTGCCCGCCAGCGCCGTTCCTCGCCCCCTGCAGCACCCGTCCGACGCACCGCCCGCACAGACCGGGCCGGCCGCGACGACGGGTCGTTCGCGGCGGCGCGCCGAGGTCATCCTCCGGTGGCGATGCCGCATGCCAGTTTGCGGGATGATGAACGAAGCATATCAATTTCGTTTAACTGCTGTTCATGTCATCGATTTGCAGAATTGTGCAGAAATACCGCGGAACGGTTTTTCTATGCTGTCCGTTTATGGCCCGTACAACCGGATAAACGGAGATAATACATGTTAAAGCACGTTCGCGTCGCCGCCCTTGCGACCACCTTCGTCATCGGCGGCGCCGCCATGGCGCTCGCGCAGTCGTCCTCCACCGTGGGCACCGGCGGCTCTTCGGCGGGCGGCGGCACCAGCTCGTCGACGGTCGGCACTGGCGGCTCCTCGGCAGGATCCGGCAGCGGCTCGGGTTCGACCGTGGGCACCGGCGGCTCCTCCGCGGGCGGCGGCAAGAGCTCGTCCACGGTCGGCACCGGCGGTTCGTCGGCGGGCGCCGGCAGCGGTTCGGGGTCGACGGTCGGCACCGGCGGCTCCTCGGCCGGCAAGGGCACCAGCGGCTCCTCGATGGGAACGGGCGGTTCCTCGTCCGGCATGTCGGGCAGCGCGTCCGGTCATGACCGCGGCGGCCCCGGCAACTCCGAGAACGCCCCGGGCCACAACAAGCGCTGATCCGGCTCCGGAACGGCGACATCGGGCGCGGCTCCTCGGAGCCGCGCCCTCCTCGACCTTCGCACCGCGCCTTTCATTCCCTCCCCGCCATCAAGGAGACCTGACCATGGCTCGCCTGATCCTGCCGCTTCTCGGTGGCGCCCTCGTCCTCGCCGGCGTCGCGACCGGCCAAGCCCAGACAAGCACGGTCACGACCGGCCCGAACGGCGTCTCGGGCAGCACGACGGTGACGACCGGCCCGAACGGAAAGCCGTGCAAGGTCGTGCATTCCGACGACGCGAAGAACGCCGGCACGATGTCGAGCTCGGTCACGGCCGGGGCGGACGGCGTGCGGAGCGCGACCACGGGCGGTCCTTCGGTGACCACGCGGTCCGGGAGCGGCTCGACCAGCAGCTCGGCCTCCAGCTCGAGTTCCGGCGGCACCACCATGACGACCACCGGCGACGGCGACTGCGTCGTCACCGTCCCCAAGACCACGAAGTGAGGCTGACATGACGATCCGATTCATCGCCCCCCTCGCCGCCTTCGGGCTCCTCGTCGTCCCGGCGCTCGCCCAGACCGGGGGCAGCGCCACCGGCGGCACGGCGGGCTCGGCGGCGGCCGGCGGCACCTCCGCCTCGACCGTCGGGACCGGCGGGACTTCGACGGGAGCGAACGGCGCGACGGGCTCGTCCCTGGCCACCGGCGGCAGCGCGGCGGGCGGCAAGACGATGGATCGCTCGCACGTCAACGAGACCGGGAACGGCGGGCTCAACGGGCAATCGAAGGCGATGGCCCATGACGGCGGCACCTTCTCGAAGTCGCACACCCAGACCAAGGTTCGCGACGGCGAGGGCGTCGAGTCCCGGACGAAGACCATGTCGCACGAGCCCGGCTCCAAGCCGGTGAAGTCGACCACCACGACCGGTCGGTGACCGCCTTTCCGGCCGCGTGATCCCGATGTCCCGGCGGGCCATCCTGCCGGGACATGGCCGAAGACCAGAACCCGACGACGCCACGCGCCCGGCGTGGCGTCGTCGCTCCGTTGCGGGTCATCCCCGCCGGCCGGCCTCGCGCCGTGCCTGGGAAGGCGTGCGCCCGTACACACGCTTATAGCGCTGCCCGAAGTCGCTCATGTGCACGAAGCCCCAGCGCCGCGCGATCTCCGCGATCGGAACCGCGGCGGCGGACGCGGAGGTCAGATCCTCGTGGGTGTGCGCGAGCCGCCGCTCGGTGATGAAGGCGATCGCCGTCTGCCCAGTCCGGTTGCGGAACTGGCTCTGGAGGGAGCGAACGCTGAGCCCGGCGGCCGCGGCGATCAGCGACAGCGTGAGCGGCTGCGAAAGGTTCGCCTCGATGAAGTCGAGCGCGATGGTGAAGCGCGAGGCCGTGGCGTCGGTCGTCGCGGCCGTCGCCACGCCGGCGCGCCTGGGCCAGACAGACAGGAGCTGGTAGCTGAGGATCTCCTGGACCAGCGGGAAGGCGATGTCGCCGCCGCGACCCGCCTCCTGCCCGCGGCGCTGCACCTGCCGCATCATCAAGAACAGGGCGATCATGCCCGGCGTGGCGACGTCTGCGATCGGGGCGAAGGCCGGAAGAGCCGGCTGTCCGCCCGTGAGCGCGGCGTTGGCCGCCGAGAGCGCTTCGAGCGTGATCGTTCCGTTGATCGCGCTGAAGGCCGGCGAGGCCTGGATCTCGCTGACGTCCTCGAAGTCGACCAGGGTCGCGTATTTCGGCGTACCTTGCGTCTTGCCCGACTGGTTGCGGTAGATGATGTGCCCGTTCGCGATGAAGCGGACCGTCAGGATGTCGACGGCGACCCGCGGCTTGGTGATGAAGCCGCTGGAGGAGCGCGTCTCCCACAGGCACAAGGTGCTGCTCTTGTTGCCGGCCATCTCGATGTCGGGCTTCACCGAGCGGAGCACGTCGAAGTTGATCGCGAAGCTGCTCAGGTCGTTGAACGTCTGAAGCTGACGCGCGGACGCGATGCGGGCCGCGAACTCGCTCTGCGGAACCCACGCGGCTTGGCGGTTCGAAGTCCGGGCCGTCATCGTCTCAACCTGAAGTTCATGCCGTCGATCCGGCTTCGATCGCGTCGGCCTTCATGGCATTTCGTGGCCGCGTCGGCCAAGCTCCCACACCCGCGCACGCCCCCGCGGAGATTGCGGTCCCAGTGCCTCAGGTCCCGCCCCTTTGCGCCCGGTGGTGCAGCAGGTTGACGATCAGCGCGGTCCAGCCGGTCTGGTGCGAGGCGCCGAGGCCCCGGCCGGTGTCGCCGTCGAAGAACTCGTGGAACAGCAGGGCCTCCTCGGCGCCGTCCGCCGGGGGGATCGGCACGCGGTCGCCGTCCGTGGGGCGGCGGCCGTCCGCGCCGCGGGTGAACAGGTCGATCAGCCGCTCCTGCAGCGCGTCGGCGATGGCGGCCAGCGTGTGCATCGCGCCGGAGCCGGTCGGGAACTCCACCAGGAAGTCGGCGCCGTAATAGGAGTGGAACCGGCGCAGGGCCTCGATGATCAGGTAGTTCGTCGGCATCCAGACCGGCCCGCGCCAGTTCGAGTTGCCGCCGAACATGTTCGAGGTCGAGTCGGCCGGGTCGTAGCGCACCGTGAACGAGGCGCCGAACTCGTTGAGCACGTAGGGCTGGTCGCGGTGCGCCTTCGAGAGCGAGCGCACGCCAAAGGGCGAAAGGAACTCGGCCTCGTCGAGCATCCGCCGCAGCAACGCCTTCATCCGGTGGCCCCGCAGGAGCGAGAGCAGCTTGCGGTCGCCGACGCCGCCCTCGTCCCAGCGCGAGACCAGGCAGGCGAGGTGCGGGCGGTTCTCCAGGAGCCAGTTGAGCCGCCGGGCGAAGTCCGGCAGGCGCTGGAGCACGAAGGGCTCGATCACCTCCACCGCGAACAGCGGCACGAGGCCGACCATGGAGCGGACGCGCAACGGCAGCATCCCGCCGCCGGGCATGTCGACCTCGTCGTAGTAGAACTCGTCCTCCTCGTCCCACAGGCCGAAGCCCTCGCCGCCCATGTCGGTCATCGCCTCGGCGATGAGCAGGAAGTGCTCGAAGAACTTCGACGCTGTGCTTTCGTAGACGTCGTTGTGGAGCGCGAGCTCGAGGGCGATGCGCATCATGTTGAGCGCGTACATCGCCATCCAGGCGGTGCCGTCGGCCTGGTGCACCATGCCGAAGCCGGGGGGCGGGCGCGAGCGGTCGAACACGCCGACGTTGTCGAGCCCGAGGAAGCCGCCCTGGAACACGTTGCGGCCGCCGGCGTCCTTGCGGTTCACCCACCAGGTGAAGTTGATCAGGAGTTTGTGGAACACGCCCTCGAGGAAGGCGAGGTCGCCCCGGCCGCCGCGGCGGTCGCGGTCGATCTCGAACACCCGGTAGGTCGCCCAGGCGTGGACCGGCGGGTTGGTGTCGGAGAACTCCCATTCGTAGGCCGGGAGCTGGCCGTTGGGGTGCATGTACCATTCGCGCGTCAGCAGCAGGAGCTGCTTCTTGGCGAAGTCCGGGTCGAGCAGCGCCAGCGGCAGGCAGTGGAAGGCGAGGTCCCAGGCGGCGAACCACGGGTACTCCCACTTGTCGGGCATCGAGAGCACGTCGGAGGCGGCGAAGTGGCGCCATTGGGTGTTGCGACCGCCGTCGCGCTCCCGCGGCGGCACCGGCTGGGCCGGATCGCCCTGCAGCCAGCGCCGCACGTCGTAGGCATAGAGCTGCTTCGACCAGATCAGGCCGGCCGACGCCTGCCGGAAGATGGTGCGGGCTTCCGCGTCCGCGATCCCGTCCTGCAGGTCGTCGTAGAAGGCGTCGGCTTCGGCGATGCGCCGTGTGCGGATCGCATCGTCCGCGTCGAGCGGGCGCGCCCGCGTCCCGGCTGACAGCCGCAGGCGTACCCGGCGGGTCTCGCCGGGCTCGAGGCGCAGGGCGTAGTGCAGGCCGAGCTTGGTCCCCGCGTCCCGGCGCACCGCCGAGGCGTCGCCCTCGACGATCGCCGCGTGCAGCCCGTCCTTGAACGGGCCTTCGGCGTCCGGCTGCCCCGCGTGCCGGCGCAGGTTGGTGTCGTTCTCGCAGAACAGCAACGCGGGCTCGCCCTCGAAGGCCAGCCGGTAGCGCCCGAGCCGCGGGTGCTCGCAGGCGACCCCGCCCTCGGGGTGGCGCCCGATCCACGGACGCGGCTGCGCCCCGTCCTCCCGCCAGGACCAGGTGTTGCGGAACCAGAGCTGCGGCACGAGGTGGAGGTCGGCCGCCTCCGGCCCGCGGTTCGTCGCCGTGATCGCGACGTGGACGTCGTCGACGTCCGCCTTGGCGTATTCCACCGTCACGTCGAAGAAGCGCGCCCCCTCGAACAGGCCGGTCTCCTCGATCTCGTATTCGGGAACCTCGCGGCTGCGCTGCAGGCCCTCGCGCACGAGGTCCTCGTAGGGGTAGGCGCCTTGCGGATAGCGGTAGAGGAACTTGAGGTAGGCGTGGCTCGGGACCGCGTCGAGGTAGTGGTAGACTTCCTTCACGTCCTCGCCGTGGTTGCCCTGCTCGTTGGTGAGGCCGAACAAGCGCTCCTTCAGGATGCGGTCGCGCCCGTTCCACAAGGCCAGCCCGAGGCAGAGCTGCCCGCGCTCGTCGCAGATGCCGGCCAGGCCGTCCTCGCCCCAGCGATAGGCGCGCGAGCGGGCCTCCTCGTGGGTGAGCGAGCGCCACGCGTTGCCGTCGCGGCTGTAATCCTCGCGCACGGTGCCCCATTGCCGCTCGCTCAGATACGGCCCCCACAGCGACCACGCCCGCTCGCCGCGCGCCTGCTCGGCGATGCGGCGCCGCTCCGCCCAGGCGATCGCCTCGTTCATGCGCGGGTCCCGCGGCCGAGGATCGCCGCGGCGGGGGTGGAGGAGGGCAGGGGAACGGTCATGGCATCCCAAGGGGCCGAAGGGTCGACGCCTCGTGCGATGCATCATCAGCGCCACACCGCGGCGCCGGGGGTATTTCCTCAAGCTGCAGACGTATCGCGCAGGTGAAGCTGCGCTCGTCCCTCCTCTCCTGCAAGAGGAGGGAGCTGGCGCTATGTCCTCGACCGCGTCTCTGATTTGCGCCGACTGTTCTACCGGCTTGCAGCAACGCCCGGGTCCTGATCGGACAAAAACTGCCGTTTCTCTGGGCAGAACCTGCGCGGCAAGCACATCTGACCTGCGGAACCTCGAGCATAGCGTCCGTGTTCAAGGCGCGTCCACGCTTTCGCCTCTGCCCCGCCTGCGCCCTCGCTCGCGGCCGTCACGGATCCACCGATGCTCGTCCAAGCCGGCTTCACCATCGCCTTCAACACCTTCGGCCCGACCCCGATGAACCTGCTGCTCAACGTGCGGCCGGAGCGCCGGGTCGACCTCGTGACGCCGGAGGTCATCGCGTTCGATCCGCCGGTGCTGGCGACGCAGCACGTCGACGCCTTCGGCAACGTCTGCACCCGCATCGTCGCCCCGGGCGGCCGGATCACGATGTCGGCCGACTTCACGATCCGCGATTCCGGCGAGCCGGACGCGTATGAGCCGGAGGCCCGCCAGCACCCGGTGCAGGACTTGCCCGACGACGTTCTGCCGTTCCTCCTCGGCTCGCGCTACTGCGACACCGACAAGCTCTCGGCCACCGCGTGGTCGCTGTTCGGCGCGACGCCGGAGGGTTGGGCACGGGTGCAGGCGATCGTCGACTTCGTGCACAATCACTTGCAGTTCGACTATCAGCGGGCCGACAACACCCGCACCGCGCATGACGGCTACGTCCAGCGCGTCGGCGTCTGCCGCGACTTCGCCCACCTGGCGATCGCGCTCTGCCGCTGCATGAACATTCCGGCCCGCTACGCCACCGGCTACCTCGGCGACATCGGCGTGCCGAAGGACCCGGCGCCGATGGATTTCTCGGCCTGGTTCGAGGTCTACCTCGGAGACCGCTGGTACACGTTCGACGCCCGCCACAACACGCCGCGGATCGCCCGCATCGTCATGGCCCGCGGGCGCGACGCGACGGACTGCGCTCTCACCACCAGCTTCGGCACCGCCTACCTGATGCGCTTCGACGTGAACACCGACGAGGTCGCGACGAACGACGGGACGATGGCCGAGGCAGCCTGAGGCTTCGCCTCGAACGCAAGGCCGACCGGAACCGCCCTAGCCGGCCTGTCGCGCGACGAGGCGGTCGAGGAAGTTGCCGATCTCGCGACGGCGTTGACGCGGCTCCAGGACATCGGCGCCGAGGCCGTGTCGCCAAGCGAGCGGCGCGTCCGCGGCGGCGTGCAGCGCATCGATCTCGGCGGCGTAGTCCGAGACGGCGCCTGCGTCGGGCGCGAGGCCGGCCTCGACCACGGCCTCGGCGCAGACCCGCAGCATCGCGGCAAGCTCGTCGAGGTCGAGTTCCGGGTGATACTGCGTGCCCCAGAACACGCCGTCCCCGTGCGGGATCTCGATCGCCTGCACGTCGAGGAGCGCGTTCGCGGCGAGAACCCGCGCGCCGGGCGGGGGCACGATCACCGCGTCGGAATGGATCGCCGGCGCGTCCCACGCCGCCCCGCGGCCCGACAGCAACGGGTGGTCGCGGCCCTCGGCCGTCGCGGCGATGCGGCGGGCGAAGCCGTATTCGGGGCCGCGCGGGTTGGGGCCGGCGTCGCCCCCGGTGACGACCGCCGCGAGCTGGACGCCCCAGCAAGAGCCGAACACCGGCAGGCCGGCCTCCAGCGCCGCCTGCATCAGGTCGCGCTGGCGCATCACCTCCGGGCTGCGCTCGGCGACCTTCAGGGTCGATCCCGTGAAGATCACGCCGTCGTAGGTGGCGAGCCCCGCGCCCTCGGGCAGGCCGGCGTCGGCGTCGGCCGGGCTGACGAGGCGGCACTGCGCCTCGGGGTGGTAGGCGTGGACGACGTCGGCGTAGGATTCGGCCGAGGTGCGTCCGGTGGCCGTGACGTGCTGCGCGCGGTCTTCGCGCGCATTGCCGTCCGCGATGAGCAGTCGAAGCATGGTGTCCTGAAAAGTCGTCGGCGAGCGGATCTTGGGAACGCCCGGCAGAGCCGGATGATACTGCGACATAGGCGCAAAGCGACGAGGTCAGGACGATCCGAATTGTCGCGACCGGCGCCTTGGCGGGCTGCGGACCGAGGGGACCTATCGGCGCGCCCCGCGTTGAGGCAAAGGCAGGTGCCGTCGGGGCGAGGTCGTTCGTGTCGGGCGAGGCGCCGCGCCATAGGCACCTCGCACGGTGCGCCGGCCCGTCGCCGGCACGCCTTCCATCGCAGGTGACTGCATCTCTCGCAGGCGGCTGCTTCTTCCGCAGGTGACTGCACCACATCCGTGATGGCGAAGCCGATGGATCAACCAACCCGCGTCGCCTCCTTCTCTCGCGAGACCCTCTCGACCGGGGTGGCGGGACTGGACGACGTCCTCGCCGGCGGCCTGACCAAGGGGCGCCTCTACCTGCTCGAAGGCACGCCCGGCACCGGCAAGACCACGCTCGCCCTGCAGTTCCTACTCGATGGCGTCGCCCGCGGCGAGACCTGCCTCTACGTCACCCTGTCGGAGAGCGCGGACGAGCTGCGTTCTTCGGCGGCCTCGCACGGCTGGTCGCTCGACGGGGTCGAGCTCTACGAACTGGTCAACGAGCTCGGCCTCGATCCGGAGAGCGAGCAGTCGGTGCTGCACCCCTCCGAGGTCGAACTCGGCGAGACCGTCCGCGAGGTGATGGAGCGGGTGGACGCGGCAAAGCCCGACCGGGTGGTGTTCGACAGCCTGTCCGAGCTGCGGCTGCTCGCGCAGAACCCGCTGCGCTATCGCCGCCAGATCCTGGCGCTGAAGCAGCTCTTCGCGGCGCGCGGCTGCACGGTGTTCCTACTCGACGACGGCACCGCCGACGTGCAGCTCCACAGCATCGCCCACGGCGTCTTCCTGCTGGAACACAACCAGCGTAACTTCGGCGCGGGCCGCCGCCGCCTCCTCGTCCTGAAGATGCGCGGCGTGAAGAGCCGCGGCGGCTACCACGACTTCATCCTCGAGACCGGCGGGATCGCGCTGTTCCCGACCCTGGTCGCCGCCGAGCACGGCGTCGACTTCGCGCCGGTCACCCGCTCCACCGGCGCGCCCGGCCTCGACCTGCTGCTCGGCGGCGGGCTCGTGCGCGGCACCAACACCCTGCTGCTCGGGCCGTCCGGCGCCGGCAAGACCACGACGGCGGTCCGCTGCATGCTGGCGGCGCTGGAGCGGGGCGAGCGGGCCACCTACTTCCTGTTCGACGAGGGACGCGCGACGCTGCTGGCGCGCTCCGCCCTGCTTGGGATGGACCTGCAGCCGCATCTCGATGCGGGCACCCTCACCATCGCCCAGGTCGACCCGGCCGAGCTGGCGCCGGGCGAGTTCGCCTGCCGCGTCCGCGAGGCGGTCGAGCGACGCGGCGCGACCTTCGTCGCCCTCGACAGCCTCAACGCCTACATCCACGCGATGCCGGGCGAGCAGTTCCTGATCCTGCAGATGCACGAGCTCCTGACCTACCTGAACCAGATGGGCGTCACGACGCTGCTGGTGCTCGGGCAGCATGGCGTCATCGGCGACGTGCGCTCCGACCTCGACCTGAGCTACCTCAGCGACGGCATCCTGCTGTTCCGCTACTTCGAGGCCAAGGGCGAGGTCCGCACCGCGCTCTCGACGGTGAAGAGCCGGGTCAACGCCCACGAGCGCACCATCCGCGAGCTGCGGTTCTCCCGCGGCGGGATCCAGGTCGGCGAGGCGCTGACCGACTTCGAGGGGGTGCTGTCGGGGTTGCCGGCCTATGGCGGCAAGGTCGCGATGCTGCGCAGCGAACCGGCGGAATGACCGAGCCCGACCTCGACGAGACCCGCGTCCTGATCCTGGCGCCGCGCGGGCGCGACGCCGCGGTGATGGAGCGGCTGCTGGCCAAGTCCGGCACCCGCGTCGCCGTCTGCGCCGACGCGGCCGCGTGGCTCGCCGCCCTCGCGGGCCGGGCGGGCTCGGCGATCGTCACCGAGGAAGCCCTGCTCGACGTCGACCCCGACGCGCTCGGGACCTGGATCGAGCGCCAGCCGCCCTGGTCGGACTTCCCCTTCATCATGCTGGCGACGCGCCAGGCCGGGCGCCGCCCCGCGGAGGGCGCGGCCATGGTGGAGCGCCTGGGCAACGTCGTGCTGCTCGAGCGGCCGATCAACGCCGAGACCCTGGTCAGCGCGGTCGCCTCGGCCCTGCGGGTGCGGCGGCGCCAGTACCAGGCGCGCGAGCACATCCGCGAGCGGGAGCAGGCCGAGGAGCGCCTGCGGGTCGCCAACGAGACCCTGGAGCGGCGGGTCGCCGAGCGCACCGGCGAGGTCGAGGCCGCCCGCGAAACCTTGGCCTTCGCCCTCGATTCCGCCGGGATGGGGACGTGGGACCTCGATCTTCTCACCGACACCGCGCGTCGGTCGGACCGCCACGACGCGATCTTCGGCTACGCCACGCCGCTGCCGCATTGGGGCCGGCAGACCTTCCTCGCCCACATCCACCCGGAGGATCGCGAGGCGGCGGAAGCGGCCTTCGCGCAGGCGGCGCGGGCCGGGACGCTCGATCTCGAATGCCGGATCGTGCGCCCCGACGGAGCCGTGCGCTGGGTCGCGGCCAAGGGCCGGGCCGAGTACCGCGCCGACGGCACCCCCGTCCGCATGGCCGGCATCGTCCTCGACCGCTCCGACCAGCGCAACACCGAGGAGGCCCTGCGCCAGGCGCAGAAGATGGAGGCGATCGGCCAGCTCACCGGCGGCGTCGCGCACGACTTCAACAACCTGCTGACGGTGATCGTCGGCGGCCTCGACATGGTGCTGCGCAAGCCCGACAACGTCGAGCGGGTCAAGCGCCTGGCCGACGCCGCGATGACGGCGGCCCGGCGCGGCGAGCAGCTGACGCAGCAGCTCCTCGCCTTCTCCCGGCGCCAGATGCTGCGGCCGCAGACCCTCAACCCGAACCGCCTGCTCATCGACTTCCGGCCGCTCGCCGAGCGCGCCGCCGGGGGCGCGATCGAGCTCGCCTTCGACCTCGACCCGGCCCTCGACCCGATCCGCATCGACCCGGCCCAGTTCGAGGCCGCCATCCTCAACCTCGTCGTCAACGCCCGCGACGCGATGGAGGCGGACGCCGGTCACGCCCGGATCGAGATCCGCAGCCGCAACCTCCGCCTCGACACCGCGGCGGTGGCCGACAAGGGCGTGCCGCCGGGCGCCTACGTCGAGATCGCGGTGTCCGACACCGGCAGCGGCATCGCGCCGGAGCTTTTGGCGCGGGTGTTCGAGCCGTTCTTCACCACCAAGGAGGTCGGCAAGGGCACCGGCCTCGGCCTGAGCCAGGTCTACGGCTTCACCCGCAGCGCCAAGGGCTTCGTCGCCATCGACTCCGAGGTGGAGCGCGGCACCACCTTCCGGCTGCGCTTCCCGCGCTCGACCGACCCCGCCGGCGAGGAGGCGGAGACGGGCGAACGCGGCGTGCTGCCGCTGCGCCGCGCCGGCGAAGGCGAGACCGTGCTGCTCGTCGAGGACGACGAGCAGGTCCTCACCATGGCCGTCGAGAGCCTTGAGGAACTGCGCTACAAGGTCGTCGTGGCGCGGAACGCTGCGGAGGCGCTGGCCCATCTCCGGGACGTCCAGCGCATCGACATCCTGTTCTCCGACGTGATGATGCCTGGCGGCATGAACGGCTCGCAGCTCGCGGTGGAGGCGCAGCGCCTGCGCCCCGGCCTCAAGGTGCTCCTCACCTCCGGCTACGTCGCCGACCTCGACGAGGGCCAAGTCATCGGCCGCGGCGAGCTGCCGGTGCTCAGCAAGCCCTACCGCCGCGACGAGCTCGCCCGCTCGCTCCGCCTCGTCCTCGGCGGCGACGAAGCCTGAGCGGGGCGCGCGGGGTTCCGAAGCCTGGCCCGAACCGCCGATCCATCGAACCGGGAGCTTTGCGGCCGTGCACTGGGTCCACCTGATGATCGCGATCGTCGCCGAGGTCGTCGGCACCAGCGCGCTCAAGGCGTCGGACGGGTTCTCCCGGCCGGTGCCGCTGCTGATCACGGTCGCCGGCTACGCGGTGGCGTTCTTCTTCCTTGCGCTCACCCTGCGGACGATCCCGATGGGGGTCGCCTACGCGGTCTGGTCGGGCGTCGGCATCGTGCTGATCTCCCTCGTCGGCTGGCTGGTGTTCCGGCAGAGCCTCGACGCCCCGGCCCTGCTCGGCCTCGGCTTGATCGTCGCCGGCGTCGTGGTGATCAACGGCTTCTCGAACGCCGTCGGGCGCTGACGCGCCGGCCCTGCCCTGCGGGCCGTCCCGCACGGTTGACACGCCGCCACCCCCTCACCATAAGAGCCCCGCGCGGCCCGATGGGCCGCCCTTTGGGGGAATGTCCCGAGCGGCAAAGGGGGCGGACTGTAAATCCGCTGCGTAAGCTTCGTAGGTTCGAGTCCTACTTCCCCCACCACGTCCTTTCCCTTGCGATGTTCGATCCCTTGCGATGGCCGACGCCGTCGCCTCTCCCGAGGCTGCGGACTCGCGATGGCGCGTGCGCTGGTCAGGCCTTTCGCGTCCGCGCCCCAAAGATCGACGTGCCGACCCGGACATGGGTCGCGCCCATCTGGATCGCGGCGCCGTAGTCGGCGCTCATGCCCATCGAGAGGATCGGCAGGTTGTGCCGGCGGGCGAGCGCGGCGAGCAGGCTGAAATGGGCCGAGGGCGGGTCCTCGACCGGCGGAACGCACATCAGGCCCTGGATCGCCAGCCCGTGGGTGCCGACGCACTCGGCGAGCAGCACGTCGAGGTCGGCGGGCGATACGCCGCCCTTCTGCGGCTCGTCCCCGGTGTTGACCTGGATGAGCAGCTTGGGCGTGCGCCCGGTCCGCGCGATCTCCTTGGCCAGCGCCGCGGCGAGCGACAGCCGGTCGAGCGAGTGGATCACGTCGAAGAGCTCCACCGCCTCGCGCGCCTTGTTCGACTGCAGCGGCCCGACGAGATGGAGTTCCACGTCCGGGTATCGTGCCTTGAGCGCCGGCCACTTGGCCTTCGACTCCTGCACGTAGTTCTCGCCGAACAGGCGCTGGCCAGCCTCCAGCGCCGGCACGATGCCCTCCGCCGGCACGGTCTTGGAGACGGCGATCAGATGGATCCCGGCCGGATCGCGCTCGCAATCCTCGGCCGCGCGGGCGATCCCGGTCCGCACCTCGGCGAGGCCTGCGGCGACGTCCGCCTCGCCGACGGGCGGCTTGTCCGGGATCGGCGGCGTATCGATCGGTGTGTCGGTCATCGGGGTCCTTCGGGGGCGTCCGGCGGTCGCTGCGTGAGAGGTGGTCCACGCCGCCGCGCTGTCCAGCGGCACGGCATCGACATAGGCGATCTGGCGCCTCAATGCCGGGATCGCGCCCGCGGTGCAAAGCTCTCGCTCGCTCGACGCCCTCGGCCGAGCAGGTAGATCCGTTGGCCGAGCCCGGCGCGAATGTGCTAACGCCGCCGCTTCCCCGGCCCGCCCCGCCTGATCCCGGTTCCCGACGACGCCATGACGAACCCGCCCAGCCACCAGACCCTCGAGCGCTACAACGCCAAGGATTCCGAGCCGCGCTGGCAGGAGGCCTGGGCGCAGGCGCGCCTGTTCGAGGCCGACAACGCCGACACCCGCCCGAAATACTACGTGCTGGAGATGTTCCCCTATCCGTCGGGGCGCATCCACATGGGCCACGTGCGCAACTACGCGATGGGCGACGTGGTGGCGCGCTACAAGCGGGCCAAGGGCTTCGCGGTGCTGCACCCGATGGGCTGGGACGCCTTCGGGCTGCCGGCGGAGAACGCGGCGATCGAGCGCAAGACCAACCCGCGCGACTGGACCTACGCCAACATCGCGACGATGCGCGGGCAGCTGCAATCCATGGGGCTGTCGCTCGACTGGAGCCGGGAGGTCGCGACCTGCGATCCGGACTACTACAAGCACCAGCAGCGCATGTTCCTCGACTTCCTCGGCAAGGGGCTGGTCACGCGCCGCACCGCCAAGGTGAACTGGGACCCGGTCGACCACACCGTGCTCGCCAACGAGCAGGTGATCGACGGGCGCGGCTGGCGCTCCGGCGCGCTCGTCGAGCAGCGCGAGCTGACGCAATGGTTCTTCAAGATCACCGACTTCGCGCAGGACCTCTACGACGCGCTGGACGGGCTCGAGCGCTGGCCGGAGAAGGTCCGGCTGATGCAGAAGAACTGGATCGGCCGCTCGCAGGGGCTGCAGGTCCGGTTCGCGTTGTCGCCGGACGCCGAGGCGGCCTTCGCGGAACGCGCGGCCGACGCGACCATCCGGGAGGTCGAGGTCTACACGACCCGGCCCGACACCTTGTTCGGCGCCAAGTTCCTGGCCATCGCCGCCGACCATCCCCTGGCGGCCGCCCTGGCCCCCGGCGACGCCAAGCTGCAGGACTTCATCGCCGAGTGCCGCCGCATGGGCACGGCCCAGGCGGCGATCGATACCGCGGAGAAGCTCGGCTACGACACCGGGCTCACCGTGCGCCATCCCCTCGACCCGTCCTGGACGCTGCCGGTCTACGTCGCGAACTTCGTGCTGATGGAGTACGGCACCGGGGCGGTGTTCGGCTGCCCGGCGCACGACCAGCGCGACCTCGATTTCGCGAACAAGTACGGCCTCGGCAACACGCCCGTGGTCTGCCCCGAGGGCCAGGACCCAGCCACCTTCGTGATCACCGACACCGCCTTCGACGGCGACGGGCGGATGATCAACTCGCGCGACCTCGACGGCCTGACCACGGACGAAGCCTTCGAAGCGGTGGCGAGTCGCCTCGAAGGCGAGGTGCTGTCCGGCGCGCCGGTCGCAGCGCGAAAGGTGCAGTTCCGCCTGCGCGACTGGGGCGTCTCGCGCCAGCGATACTGGGGCTGCCCGATCCCGATCATCCATTGCGACGCCTGCGGCCCGGTGCCGGTGCCGGTGGCGAACCTGCCGGTGAAGCTGCCCGAGGCGGTCTCGTTCGACCAGCCTGGCAACCCGCTGGAGCGCGACCACGCCTGGCGCACCGTGCCGTGCCCGTCCTGCGGCGCGGCGGCGCGGCGCGAGACCGACACGATGGACACCTTCGTCGACTCGTCCTGGTACTACGCCCGCTTCACGGCGCCCTGGCTCGCCGACCGGCCGACCGACCCGGCGGCGGTCAACCGCTGGCTTGCCGTCGATCAATATATCGGCGGCATCGAGCACGCGATCCTGCACCTGCTCTACGCGCGCTTCTTCATGCGGGCGATGCAGGCGACCGGCTGGTCCGGCGTCTCCGAGCCGTTCGCCGGGTTGTTCACGCAAGGGATGGTCGTCCACGAGACCTACAAGGACGAGGCCGGCGCCTGGGTGCCGCCGGCCGACGTGCGCCTCACGACGGAGGCCGGCGAGCGCCGCGGGTTCCACGTGGAAACCTCCGGCCCGATCGCGATCGGGCCGATCGAGAAGATGTCGAAGTCCAAGAAGAACGTCGTCGATCCCGACGACATCATCGCCTCCTTCGGCGCCGACACCGCACGCTGGTTCATGCTCTCGGATTCACCGCCTGAGCGCGACGTGATCTGGACGGAGGAGGGCGTGCAGGGTGCCGCCCGCTTCGTGCAGCGGGTGTGGCGGCTGGTGAACGCGGCCGTCGCGGCCTCGGGCTCCGGCGACGGCGACCTCGCCCTGCGCAAGGCCGCGCACAAGGCGCTCGCCGCCTTCGGCGAGGACGTGGAGCGCCTGCGCTTCAACCGCTGCGTCGCCCACGTCTACACCCTGGCCAACGCCCTCGAGGAGGCGTTCCGTGGTGGCGCCTCGGCGGCGGCCGGCCGCGAGGCCGCCGGCATCCTGGTCCAGCTCATCGCGCCGATGATGCCGCACCTGGCGGAGAGCTGCTGGGCGGTGCTCGGCCGCGACGGGCTCGTCGCGCAGGCGCCGTGGCCGGACTTCGACCCGGCGCTCCTGGTCGAGGATGCGGTGACCCTGCCGGTCCAGGTCAACGGCAAGAAGCGCGGCGACGTCACCGTTCCGCGCGACGCGGACGCCGCCGCCGTCGAGGCCCTGGTGCTCGCCGACGAGACGGTCCAGCGGGCGCTGGAAGGCCGGACGCCCCGCAAGGTCATCGTCGTGCCGGGGCGGATCGTGAACTTGGTGGTGTGAGGTGGAGCCGACTTCCCCTCTCCCCGCACGCGGGGAGAGGCCGGGCTGCACCGCGTCGTGCAGCCAGGTAGCGCAGGCGGAGCCGAAGCGACGGTGAGGGGGAGCTTCCGGAGGAGCCTCGTCCGGCCAAGCCCCTCACCTTCGGCTGCCGCCTTGCTTTGCCGACGACGAGGTCGGCAAAGCCCTCTCCCCGCATGCGGGGAGAGGGGATGCTCTCAAAGCGGTGCGGGTGGCCGCCCCTTCAGGCGGCCAGCGCCCGGCTCACCGTGGCGCGCAGGTCCGCCAGCGAGAACGGTTTGGTCAGCACGTCGGTGACGATGGCGTCGAGCCCGCGGGCGCGTTCGCGCTGGTCGGCGAAGCCCGTCATCAGGAGGATGGTCAAGTCCGGAAAGTCGCGCTTGGCCGCGAGCGCCAGCGCGATGCCGTCCATCAGCGGCATCCGGATGTCGGTCAGCATCAGGTCGAAGGCGCCGTCGGATTCGTTCAGCCGGTCGAGGCCGTCGCTGCCGTCGATCGCCGTGACCACGACATGGCCATCGATCTCGAGGCCCCGTTTGAGAAAGCCGCGGACCGTCTCTTCGTCATCCACCAGAAGGATGCGCGCCATGTCGCCTGTATTCGATCCGTCGAAGAAGGGCCGTGCAGCCCGGTCATGCCTGGAGAACGTCTAAACAAGGGCCGCCCTGTCAAGACATTTCGGCGCACGATGTAGTGCGCCGCATGCGGGTTGCGAAAATGCCGCGCCGGATCGCGGCTCAAGCGCCGCCGAACAGGTCCGGATCGGGGCTGTCGTAGTCGACCACGCCGACGAACGGCAGCTGCCGGAAGGCGTGCGCGGCATCCATGCCGTAGCCGACGACGAAGGCGTCCGGGCAGGTGAAGCCGACGAAGTCCGCGTCGATCTGCACCGCGCGCTTGCCGGGCTTCTCCAGCAGTACCGCGGTGAGGACGCGGGACGCGCCGCGGGCCATCAGCAGGTCCTTGGCGAACACCACCGTGCGGCCCGATTCGAGGATGTCGTCGACGAGCAGCACGTCGCGGCCGCGCACCTCGCTCTGGACGTCGCGCAGGATCTCGACCTGGCCGGAGGAGACCGTGCCGGTGCGATAGCTCGACAGGTGAACGAACTCGACCTGCGGCGACAACCCGACGCGGTGCAGGGCGCGCAGAAGGTCGGCGGCGAACATGAAGCTGCCCTTGAGCACCGCCACCACCAGCAGGTTCTGCGGGGCGGCGGCCTTGATCTCGCGCGCCAACGCCTCGTTGCGCGTCGCGATGGTGGCTTCGTCGAAGAGGACGCGGACGCGTCGGGAGGGCGTGGTGGTCATGCGCCCTTCATAGCCCATTCCCGCGCGCGCAGACCACGGCCCCGTGCTCGAAAATGCGTCAGGGCGTGGCGGAATCCGTCTTCACATCACCCTTCACATCCATCTTCACATCACCTTTCATCTCCACCTTCACGTCTTCCGCCTTGACCGCATCCGCAAAGCGGACCTCGATGCCGCGTCCCTGCTCGGGCGGATCGGGGAAGCGGGCGGCGAACCGCGCGGTCTCGCCCTGCGCCAGGCGGCTGCGCGGCGGGGCGATGGTGTAGGTCTTCACGACCCGCTCGGCGGCGTCGCGCACCAGGACGCTGATCGGCGGCACCGGCATCCCGTTCCGGGCGGTGCCGACGAGGTCGCCCTCGACCACCAATTCGCCCGGCCGCTCGCCGCCGGCCTGGTTCCGTAGGGCGGTGGCGTCTCGGATCTCGATGCCGCGCAGGTTCACCGGCAGGCCGATGCGCGCGAACAGCCCAGCCGCCTGCGGCAGCGCCTGCACCACCTGCACGCGGGCGAGGCAGGCGAGGGGGATCGCGGCCAGCACCACGAGGCCTGCGGCGAGCGCCGGCGACAGCGCGGCGACGCCGCCCTTGCCCGCGCCCTTGCCCGCGCCTTTGCCGAGCGGCTTGTAGCCGGGCTTGGGCTTTCCCGCCTTCGCGCGGCGCGGGGCGTCGGGCACGTTGTCGATCGTCTCAGGGGTCGCCGCCTCGCGCACCGCGGCCGAGGCCTCGGCCCAGGCCTCCGCGGAGACCGCTTCGTCGGCGGCGGCGCTCGCCGCCTGCAATTCGGCCTCGTGGGCGGCGACGACCTCCGCCGGCGACACGAACCACGTCTCGCGGCAGGCGGCGCAGCGCACCGAGCGCCCTTCGGTCCCGACGCGGGCCGTGTCGATCCGGTACTCGCTGGCGCAGGTCGGGCAGACGATCAGCATACGCGGCACGCTCGGTGACGGGCGCCGCCGCGCGGGACCTGCGGCGAAAACCCTTGGGCGATCCTCGGCGGTTAGGGTTAAGCTCCGGTGAAACTGCTGAGAACCGGCTTGAAATGGCCATGCGCGGCGGTCATCCCGTCGTGGACGGGATGGAACGGGAGCGGGCGGGCCCTTGCGCGAAACGGCGACGACGAAAAGCCTGCTCTCCGGCGCGGAAGGGCCGGTGGTCCAGTTCGAGAACGTCGGCATGCGCTACGGCCTCGGGCCGGAGGTGCTGTCCGACGTGAGCTTCCGCATCCAGCCGCACTCGTTCCAGTTCCTCACCGGGCCGTCGGGCGCCGGCAAGACGACGCTGCTGCGGCTGATCCTGCTCTCGGTGCGCCCGACCCGCGGGCTGGTCTCGGTGTTCGGCAACGAGGTCAGCGGCATCTCCAGCGCGTCGCTCACCGGGCTGCGGCGCCGGATGGGCGTGGTGTTCCAGGATTTCCGCCTGCTCGACCACCTCACCACCTACGAGAACGTCGCGCTGCCGCTCCGCGTCCAGGGCCGAGCCGAGACCAGCTACCGGGCCGAGGTGGTCGAGCTGCTGCGCTGGGTGGGCCTCGGCGAGCGCATGCACGTGCTGCCGCCGCTGCTTTCTGGCGGCGAGAAGCAGCGCGCGGCCATCGCCCGCGCGCTGATCGCCCGCCCCGACCTGCTGCTCGCCGACGAGCCCACCGGCAACGTCGACCCGAGCCTCGGCCGCCGCCTGCTGCGGCTCTTCCTCGAACTGAACAAGCTCGGCACCTCGGTGATCATCGCCACCCACGATTTCGGGATCATGGATTCGGTCGATGCGCGCCGGATGGTGATCGGCGACGGCCGCCTGCGGATCGAAGGCTGATGGACGCAACCCGCGAACGCACCCAGGCCGCCGCCCGCAAGCCCGTCGATCGGCCCGCGGCCGAGCCGGCGCTTCCCCCGACCCTGCGGCGCAACGCGCCCCTGGTGCCGACCGATTCCGCCGCGAGCCGGTCGCTCGCCGCCGTCATCGCCATCCTCACCTTCCTGGCGGGCCTCTGCGCGGGGGCGGCCGAGATCGTCGCGTCGAGCGCCGGGCAGTGGCAGGGCACGGTGGCGCAGGAGGTGACGATCCAGGTGCGCCCGGCGCCGGGCCGCGACCTCGACGCCGACATCGCGCGGGCCGACGCCATCGCCAAGTCCGAGCCCGGCATCGCCGCGACGCGGGTGTTCTCCAAGGTGGACGCCGAGCGCCTGCTCGAACCCTGGCTCGGCAGCGGCCTCGACCTCTCCGACCTGCCGGTGCCGCGCCTCATCACCCTGAAGCTCGGCGACCAGGCGCCCGACCTCAAGCACCTGCGTGCCGGCCTCACCGAGGCGATGCCGGGGGTCGCCAGCCTCGACGACCACGCGCTCTGGCTGCAGCGGCTCTCGACCGCGGCCAACACCTTCGTCGGCATCGGCGTCGGCATCGTCGCCCTGGTGCTGATCGCCACCGGCCTCGCGGTCGCGTTCGCCACCCGCGGCGCCATGGCGGGCAACCGCGAGGTGGTGGAGGTGCTGCACTTCGTCGGCGCCGACGACGACTTCATCGCCCGCGCCTTCCAGCGGCGGTTCTTCGGCCTCGGGCTTCGCGGCGGCATCATCGGCTCGGCGGCGGCGCTGGCCGCCTTCGCGCTGGCCGGGCTGCTCGCCCGCAACTGGCGGTCGGGCCCGGCGGGCGACGAGGTCGAGGCGCTGTTCGGCGCCTTCCACATCGGCTGGCGCGGCTATGCCAGCGTGATGGCGATCGGCGTCATCGCCTCGCTCGTCACCGCCGTGATCTCCCGGCTGACCGTGCGGCGCTTCCTGGCCTGAGGGCGCGACCGGGCGACCTGTGCGAACCGCTCCGAAAACCTCCGTGATCGAAAGCGCTTGGCGAACCGTTAACCCTCCGGAAAGGATTCGCCGCCGCAAATGTCGCCTCCGCCCCGCCGCATTCGGCGCTATCCTCAGCGAGCATGACCACGCGTATGGCGCGCGCCTTCGATCCGAGACGGGCCGGCCCGGGTGACGAGCTTGCCGAGCTCACCGGCTGGGTCTGGGATGCCGAGCCGCGCTCGGTGCCCGCGGCGCCGGCCGCGCGGCCCCTCGGCCCGGTGGCGCTGACGATCCTCGGCCTCGGTGGCCTCGCCGCGGTGGCTTTGGTCGCCGGCTTCCTCGCCTTCGTCGCCGCCCTGGACCGCAGCGAGCGGGTGCCGCAGGGCCGCGCCGACGGCATCGTCGCGCTCACCGGCGGCGCCCAGCGCATCGGCGACGCGATCGACCTTCTGGCCGGCGGCTACGGCCGGCGCCTGCTGATCACCGGCGTCAACGAGCGCACCAGCCGCGACGAGATCGCCCGGCTCAACCCGACGCAGCGCCACTGGATCGATTGCTGCGTCGACCTCGACTATCGGGCGCGCAACACCATCGGCAACGCCATCGAGACCCGGCGCTGGATGCGCCACAACCGCTTCAGCACCGTCGCGGTGGTGACCTCCAACTACCACATGCCGCGGACGCTGATCGAACTCGACCACGCCCTGCAGGGGGGCGACCGGATCGTGCCCCATCCGGTGATCGCCGAAGGGTTCGACGGCGCCGACTGGTGGCACAGCCCCTCGGCCACCAAGCTGCTGGCGTCGGAATACCTGAAGTTCCTGGTGGCCTGGGTCCGCACCCGGTTCGAGACCGATCCGGAGAGCTCCCGCGTCGCGATCCTGATCGGCCGCGGCAAGCCTGTGAAGGCACCGGTACGGATGGTCGCAGAGCCGCTGCTGCGCGACCTGCGCTAGACGCCCCTTTGTCTTCCGAACACGAATCAGCCCCGGGCGCCGGGGCGCCGCGGGGCTGAAGATCGTGGGCCGCCGCCGGGGCGACGGACCCTAAGCGAGACCGCTTAAAGCGGCCGGGCGGGGTAGGTGCGGACGCCGGGGCGGCCGCCTGCGTTCGGCGGCAGGCCATTCGTCGGCGTCGGGCCGGCCGGGTCCGATGCGGTCAGCGCGGGGCCGCTCCAGCCCTCGGAGCGCCAGCTGTTCGAGCGCTCGCCGACGTCGACCGAGCCGTGCTCCTCGAGGATGTCCATCACCGTGTTGGCGTGGGCCTCGTCCGCCCGCACCGTGACGAGGGTGCCGCCGCGGCGGATGCCCTCGTTGTAGGTGTGGGCGTCGGTCTCGCTGATGCCGGCGCCCGTCAGGGCTCCGACGAGGCCGCCGGCGGCGGCGCCGATGCCGGCGCCGGTCAGGGTCGCCACGAGCCAGCCGGCGGCGACGACCGGGCCGACGCCGGGAATCGCGAGCAGGCCGAGGCCAGTGAGGAGGCCGGTCGCGCCGCCGACCACCGTGCCGAGCGAAGCGCCCGTGCCGGCCGCGGTCTCGGCCTTGTGCGCGGTGTCGGCGTGGTCGCCGGTCCCGAGGCGGCCGGCATGCCGGTCGCCTTCGTTGTTGCTGACGACGCTGATGTCGCCGTGCGAGACGCCGGCGGCCTCAAGGCGGGTCACTGCCGTGCTGGCCGCGTCGTAGTCGTCGTAGAGGGCGGTGATGGTCTGATGTGCCATGGTCAAATCCTGGATGTCGTCGAAAATCGCGCGGCTGCGCTCGAACCGTCCGGGGACGGCGCTCACTGCGCGGCGACGTTGCCCTTGAAGTCGACGCCGACCTTGACCGGCTTGCCGTTCAGCACGGCTTCGGCGCGCCAGATGCCCTTGTCGTCCTTCTTCAGGCCGCGGACGTCCTTGTAGCCGGCATCCTCCAGGCGCTTGTGCGTCTGGGCTTCGGTGAAGCTGTTGGCGCCTTCCTCCAGCTTCGCGTTCGCGGCCGCGTTGGCGGTGGCCGGCTTGGAGGCGTCGGGGCGGTCGGTGTTCGGCCGCGTCACGGCCTCCTGACCACCGGACTTCTCGCTGGACTTTGCGTCCGGCGCGGGGGTGCCCGTGGTCGTGGTCTGAGCGGAGGCGATGCCGGTCCCGAGCAGGGTCACGAGCGCGATGGCAGTCAGATGGCGTTGCAAGGCGGTTTCCTCTACTGTTACCCCCAATCAATCCCGTCGCAGCCCCAAGCGTTCCGAACTATATTCTTCGAAGACATCTTCGCGCCGGCTCAAGAAAGCGTGGCGTTTCGCGAGAAATTGTCGTTTTCCCGGGAACGGTTTCGCGATGAGCGCTGAGACGCACCGGAAAGCCGGGCATTTCGTGCCTCGTAAACGCCTCGCCCCATCGGATGAACCGTGGGGTCCCCCTCTCCCCGCATGCGGGGAGAGGCCCGGCCGCACCCCGTCGTGCAGCCGGGAAGCGAAAGGCTGAGCCGAAGCGAGGGTGAGCGAACGGAGGAGGCTCATCCGGATCGGCCCCTCACCGTCGGCTGCCGCCTCGCTCGGCCGACGACGAGGTCGGCCGAGCCCTCTCCCCGCAAGCGGGGAGAGGGGGGCGCACTCGGCAAGCCGTCGGGAACGAAGGTGGGCGGCAGCCCAGCCGGCGGGTCAGCCCCGGCAGCGGGCCTTGATCGCGGCCGAGAATTCCTTCTCGGAGTCCTGCACCTGGCTCAGGCGCGCGCCGCGCTCGCCGCCGGAGAGGCAGCGGCCGTAGACGCCGGCGACGCGGCGCATGGTGTCGACGTGGCGGCGCCAGATCCGGCAGCTCTTGGCGTCGTCGCCGTCGGCCTGCTCGAGTTGGTCGATCGCCTGGCGCTGCATCGACTGGGCGACGAGCATGTCGCGGGCGCAGGTGCCGTCGGCCGCGCCCTGTTGCGCCCGCGCGGCGTGCGGGACGGCGAGCAGCGTCGCCGCCACGGCGAACGGCAAGACCCGAGGCCGGCTCACGCGACGCCCGGTCATGCGGCCTGCGAGGTCGAGGTGTGGGTGAGCAGCGCGTAGAGGGCGTGCGCGTCGCGCGCCGCGCGGATGCGGTCGAGGATGCCGGGCTCGCGCAGGATGCGCGCCACCTGGGCCAGGGCCTTGAGGTGGTCGGCGCCCGCGCCCTCGGGGGCGAGCAGCAGGAAGGCGAAGTCCACCGGGCGGCCGTCAAGGGATTCGAAGTCCACCGGCCGGTCGAGGCGGGCGACGAGCCCGAACAGCCGGTCGAGGCCCGGCAGCTTGCCGTGCGGGATCGCGACGCCGTCGCCGATGCCGGTGGAGCCCAAGCGCTCGCGCTGCAGCAGGGTCTCGTAGACGTCGCGGACGTCGAGCGTCGGCAGGCGGCGGACCGCCTGGGCGGCCAGGTCCTGCAGCACCTGCTTCTTGGCCCGGGCGCGGAGCGAGGGCACCACGGAATCCGGATCGAGGAATTCCAGCATCGGCATCGAAAGACCGCCCGCCCGCTCTCGAACCATGGGGGCCACGCCCCCATGAAGAGGGCGCGCACCGCGTTGTCCGCGCGGCCGCGCCCCAAAAACACCAATCCCCGCCCCGAAGGCCGGTTCCGGCGTCCTCGGCTCAGGCCGCCGCGCTCGGCGGGTCGACCCAGCCGATCGCGCCGTCGCTGCGCCGGTATACGACGTTGATGCGCCCGGTGCCAGCGTGCACGAAGACGATCACCGGGGCGCCGGTGAGGTCCAGCGCGGTGACCGCCTCGCTCACCGAGTGGCGCTTGAGGGTCTTGGTGCTCTCGGCCACGATCGGCGGGTGGCTCGCGCCGTCGTCGGGCTCGTCCTCGTCCTCGTCGTCCTCGGGCGCGGCGAACACCGCGTAGGCCGCCTCGATCGCGGCGCCGTTCGGCCCCCCGTTCGGTCCTTGGGCGTGCTCCTTGAGCCGGTGCTTGTAGCGGCGCAGGCGCTTTTCCAGCCGGTCTGCGGTCTGCTCGAAGCTGGCGCGCGGGTCGTGCGCGGTGGACGACGCCTCGATGGTGAGCCCGGAGACGAGGTGCAGCACGCAATCGGTGCGGTAGGCGGTGCCGTCGCGCCGGAGCGTGACATGCCCGGTGCTGCTCTCGTTCATGTGCCCGTCGAGGTATTTTGACAGGGTCGCCGCCATCCGCTCGTCGACTCGGCCCCTGAGGGCTTCGCCGAGGTCCAGGCCGTGGCCCGTGACGCGCAATGACCCCATGTATCCTCCGGTGCGGTTGACCCTGGTCTTTCGCCCGCCGACCGCGGCGAGCGGGATTCGGCGGAACGCCGACCCGTCGGCGTGACGGGGGACGGAGTAGAGAAGCCGGCGCAGGCGAAGTCAACGGACGTGAGAAGCCTTGCCGGTCACGGTCCAACCGCCGGGGCGGGCCTGAAACCGCCCTGCGCGGCAGCGCCGTCATCCTCCAGCGCGGCGGGCGAAGAGCCCGCTCGCGGCGCGTTCACCGCGCCATCATCACCCCCGCCACCATCCCGCCCTGCGCGTAGCGTTCGCGGCGGCGCTCGATCGACGAGGGGATGCGCAGGGATTCGCGGTACTTCGCCACCGTGCGGCGGGCGATGTCGACGCCTTCGTGGCGCAGCTTCTGCACCAGGGCGTCGTCGGAGAGCACGTCGTCCGAGGTCTCGCCGTCCACGAGTTGCTTGATGCGGTGGCGCACGGCCTCCGAGGAGTGGGCGGCGGTGCCGGCGGCCCCGGGGATCGCGGCGGTGAAGAAGTACTTCATCTCCAGGGTGCCGCGGCTGGTGCCGATCGCCTTGTTGGAGGTGACGCGCGAGACGGTGGATTCGTGCATGCCGATCGCCTCGGCGACCGTCTTGAGGTTCAGGGGCCGCAGGTGCGTGACGCCGTGGACGAAGAACCCGTCCTGCTGGCGCACGATCTCGGTGGCGACCTTGAGGATGGTGCGCGCCCGCTGCTCCAGGCTCCGGGTGAGCCAGTTCGCGGTCTGCAGCGCCTCGGAAAGGAAGGCCTTGTCGCCCTCCGCCTTCGCGCCGCGCACCACGCGGGCGTAGTAGCTCTGGTTGACCAGGACGCGGGGCAGCGCCTCGCCGTTGAGCTCCACCAGCCAGGAGCCGTCGGGGGCGGCGCGCACGAACACGTCGGGGATCAGCACCTCGACGCCGCTCGAGCCGAAGGCGCGGCCGGGCTTGGGATCGAGCCGGCGGATCTCGCCCAGCATCTCGACGAGGTCCTCGTCGTCGACGCCGCACAGGCGCCGGAGGGCGGAGAAGTCGCGCTTGGCCACGAGGTCGAGGCGCGAGACCAGCGCCTGCATCGCCGGGTCGAACCGGTCCTTCTCCCGCAGCTGCAGCGCCAGGCATTCGGCGAGGTCGCGCGCGGCGACGCCGGCCGGATCGAAGCTCTGGACGAGCTTGAGCACGCCGGCGACCCGGTCGAGGGAGGCGCCGAGGCGCTCGGCCACCGCATCGATCGATTCCCGGAGGTAGCCGGCCTCGTCCACCGCATCGATCAGGAAGCCGCCGATCAGCCGGTCGGTGGCGTCGCGGGTGGCGAGGTCGAGCTGGCGGCCGAGATGCTCGCGGAGCGACGTCTCGACGGTGAGCGTCGCCTCGAAGTCCGGGGCCTCCGAATCGAAGCTGCCGCCGGTGTTGCCGTAGGGCGCGGGCGTCAGCGAGAGCATGTCGCCGGTGGCCGCCTCGCGGATCGGGCTCGGCGCGTCGTCGGGGTAGACGTTGTCAAGGCGGGCGTCGAAGTCGCCGTCGATCTCGCCGCGGCCCGGGTCGACCTCGGTCGCCTTCCACTCCGCCCCGTCCGCGAAGGCCTCGGCGGCGGGTTCCGCGCCCGCGGCCTCGCCCGGGCCGTCGGTCGGCTCGGCCTCGGCGCGCTCCAGCAGCGGGTTGCGCTCCAGCTCGGCGTCGACGTAGGCCGCAAGATCGAGCTGGGAGAGTTGGAGGAGCTTGATCGCTTGCAGAAGCTGCGGTGTCATCACCAGGGACTGGCCCTGGCGCATTTCCAGCCGTTGCAGCAAACTCATCGCGTCGCCTCGGTCCTCTTCGGTGAACAGGCCGCGCCCCGCGTTGTTACGCAATAGGCACGGTTCTTGCTTTAACTTCAGTTAAGCCCTTTAAACCCATCGCGCCCCCGCGTCAAAGCGTGTTGGGTGTGCTGCGCGCTGGTTCGGTGGATGGTGGCGCCGACGCCACAGCCGGCACACGGCACGCTCGCACGGATGTGCTGAGGAACGGTTGCCGTACGCAGGCTTCGCCGCGGGCGGTCCTTGCCTGTCCGGGCGGGCCGGATCAGCGCATCCCCGCGTCAGTACAATTCGATCAGCCAGTCGTTGAGCGGCTGGGTCCGGCCGTCGCCCGGGTCCTTCGCGCGTCGCAGCTGCTCGATCATGCTCCGGAACTGCCCCGGCGGGCGGCCGAAGGTCGAGCGGAAGGCGCGGTTGAGGTGCTGCTTGCTGGAGAAGCCGTGCGCGTGGGCGATCGCCGCCAGCGGGTGCGCCCCGCCGCGGCGGCGCAGCACGTTGCGGATCCGTTCGAGGCGCCGCAGCTGGATGAAGCGCGCGACGCCGCCGTCCGCGGCGAAGCACCGGTACAGCACGGTGCGCGAGATCCCGACGCCGCCGGCGATCGCGTCGGCGTCGAGGCCGTGGTCCGACAGGTGCGCCTCGATGAACGCCTCGACCTTCCGGCGGCGTCCGCCGTCGGGCTGCCCCAACGCGGCGACGGCCTCGGCACCCGGCGGCGTTCCCTTGAGGGCCGCGGCCAGGAGCATGCCGAGCACGGGGCCGAACTGGTCCGACGTGTCCGGGGTCAGCGCCTCGACGCGGTGTGTGAAGGAGATCATCAGGTCGGCGATCACGCCGGCCACCCGCTGCGACAGCACCGTGCCGTGGAAGGCCCGCGGGTCCGGGATCAGCGTCCCGATCTGGTCGCGGGCCACCGCCACGGTGATCGTGTGCGTGTCGTCGCACCGGTTCCGCTGCGGCGCGCTGGTGTCGATGACCAGGATCTCGCCCGGGCGCAGGCGGCGCTCCTCTCCCTCCGCGCCGGCGATCAGGCTGCCGGAGAGCAGCAGGTGGAGCGTGAGGTGGTCGAAGCCGTCGCGGCGGACGCGGGCGACGTCGCGGTCGTGGCCGACGCCGGCGAGCCGGCGCTCGAACACCAGCATGCGGTTGAAGCGGTAGGCCCGCACCTCGGCGTGGAACGCCCCGTCCGTGCGCGTCACGTCGGCGCCGGTCGCGTAGAGGGCGTGATACGCGTCGAACCCGACGGCCGGGCGCAGGGCCTTGCTGGAGAAGGAGAGCAAGGGCAGCGACACGTTCTTCGACCCCTGCTGGCGCGGACCGCGATCGGCCTCGGCCCGCGATAACCCTAACCTATGTCAATCACCTAAAGGATTCGACAAGACTAGGGCGAGGTCTGCAACGCATGGTCGTGCGGTCGGCCGCCGTCTTCCCTGGGTGGGACCACGTATAGGCGCCTCGAACAGCTCGCGGTCTACGCAGGCGCGAAGGTCACCGCCCTCGTCGCGCCTTCAGCTGCGCAGGCCCGGTGCCTCCTGACCCGTCCGGGCCACGTACTCGGTGTAGCCGCCACCGTATTGGTGGATGCCGTCAGGGGTGAGTTCGAGCACCCGGTTCGAGAGCGCGGCCAGGAAGTGGCGGTCGTGGCTGACGAACAGCATCGTGCCCTCGTAGCTGGACAGCGCGTCGATCAGCATCGCCTTGGTGCCGATGTCGAGGTGGTTGGTGGGCTCGTCCAACACCAGGAAGTTCGGCGGGTCGAACAGCATCTTGGCCATCACCAGCCGCGCCTTCTCGCCGCCCGACAGCACCCGGCAGCGCTTCTCCACGTCGTCGCCCGAGAAGCCGAAGCAGCCGGCGAGCGCCCGCAATGACCCCTGGCCGGCCTGCGGGAAGGTGCTCTCCAGGTCCTGGAAGACGGTCAGATCCCCGTCGAGCAGGTCCATGGCGTGCTGGGCGAAGTAGCCGAGCTTGACGCTGCCGCCGACCGCGACCGTGCCGTCGTCGGGCGCGGCCGAGCCGGTGACGAGCTTCAGAAGCGTCGACTTGCCGGCGCCGTTGACGCCCATCACGCACCAGCGCTCGCGCCGGCGGATGCCGAAATCCAGGCCCTCGTAGATCGTGCGGCTGCCGTAGCGCTTGTGCACGCCCTTGAGCATCACGACGTCGTCGCCCGAGCGCGGCGCCGGCTGGAACTCGAACGTCACGGATTGCCGGCGCTTCGGAGGCTCCACCCGCTCGATCTTGTCGAGCTTCTTCACGCGGCTCTGCACCTGGGCGGCATGAGAGGCCCGGGCCTTGAAGCGCTCGATGAACTTGATCTCCTTGGCCAGCATCGCCTGCTGGCGCTCGAACTGCGCCTGCTGCTGGCTCTCGTTCAGCGCCCGCTGCTGCTCGTAGAAGGCGTAGTCGCCGGAGAACGTCGTGAGGGTGCCGCCGTCGATCTCGATCACCTTGCCGACGATGCGGTTCATGAACTCGCGGTCGTGCGAGGTCATCAGCAGCGCGCCCTCGAAGCCCTTGAGGAAGGATTCGAGCCAGATCAGGCTCTCCAGGTCGAGGTGGTTCGACGGCTCGTCGAGCAGCATCACGTCCGGGTTCATCAGGAGGATGCGGGCCAGCGCCACGCGCATCTTCCAGCCGCCCGACAACTTGCCGACGTCGCCGTCCATCATCTCCTGGCTGAAGCTCAGGCCGGCCAGCACCTCGTAGGCCCGGCCTTCGAGCGCGTAGCCGTCGAGCTCCTCGAAGCGCGCCTGGACCTCGCCGTAGCGGGCGATCAGCGCGTCCATTTCGTCGGCCCGGTCGGGATCGGTGAACGCCGCCTCCAGCGCCTTCATCTCCAGGCCGACCGCGCTCACCGGGCCGGCGCCGTCCATCACCGCCGAGACCACGCTGCAGCCCGACATCTCGCCGACGTCCTGGCTGAAATAGCCGATGGTGACGCCGCGATCGGTGGAGACCTGGCCCTCGTCTGGCTCCTCCTCGCCGGTGATCATCCGGAACAGGGTGGTCTTGCCGGCGCCGTTGGGGCCGACGAGGCCGATCTTCTCGCCCTTCTGCAGGGCGGCCGACGCCTCGATGAAGACGATCTGCCGGCCGTTCTGCTTGCCGATCTTTTCGAGGCGTATCATGCGGTGGAAAGGCCCTGGTGTGGTCCCGCGGGCCTTACGGCATCGGGCGCATCACCGAAAGGGCAGGGCTCATCTCTCGAAGCGGGCTTGCAGGGTGTGGCCGTGCATCCGCGCCGACAGCACCACCTTGGCGCCGGCGGGCAGCGGCGCCTTGAGCGCGCCGACGAGCCGGTTCGGCTCCGCGCCGGCCAGCGCCACCGTCTCGGTCCGGCCCCCGGCCTGGACGAAGGCCTTGCCCGTCACGCCGACGGTCCTGGCCGGGCCGCCGTCGTCGTCGGTGACGAAGAAGGTCAGCGCGGCGTCCGAGGCGACGAACTCGATCGGATGCCCGTCCGCCACCACCACGACGCCGCCGTTCGGGCCGGCGGCGAAGGCCGGGACGGCGAGGGTGAGGAAGAGGGCGGTGGCGAGGATGGGGCGCATGAGGGGCTCCTGGGTTTTACGGGGGGAGGTCTGTCGAAGGCCCTTCGCAAGGCCTCGACATCTTCGCGACGAAGCGCGGGTCCCCTCTCCCGGGCGGGAGAGGGTTGGGGTGAGGGGCAAGAATTGGCCGGAGAGGTCACGCCCCTCATCCCAGCCTTCTCCCCTGGGAGAAGGAGCCGCGGTGCGTCTCGCGCGATCCGTACCGGAGCCGTCGTCTGACTGCGCGGCGGTCCTAGGGGGAGGGAGACGTAGCGGAACGACCCGTCAAAACGCCTCGGCCGTCGCAACTCCGGTCGGCGCCTCCGCGCGGGCGGCGGCTCGCAGGCGTTCCAGCGGCTTGCGGCCGAAGGCGAGGAACAGGATCGGCGTCAGCACCGTGTCGAGCAGCGTCGCGCTGATCAGGCCGCCGAAGATCGTCACCGCCACCGGGTGCAGGATCTCCTTGCCCGGCGCGTCGGCGCCGACCAGCAGCGGCGCCAGCGCGATGCCGGCCGCGAGCGCCGTCATCAGCACCGGCGTCAACCGCTCCAGGCTGCCGCGGATCACGAGGTCTGGCCCGAATGGCAGGTCCTCGTGGATCGCGAGGTTGAGCCAATGGCTGATCTTCAGGATGCCGTTGCGCGTGGCGATGCCGGTGAGGGTGATGAAGCCGATCATCGAGGCGACCGAGAGCGGCTGCCCGGCGAGCCACAGGCCGACCACCGAGCCGATCAGCGCCAGCGGGATGCTGCCGAGGATGATCAGGGTCAGCACCGCCGAGCGGTAGCGCCCGTAGAGCAGGGTGAAGACCAGCGCCAGCGAGACGAGCGAGAGCAGGCCGATGGTGCGCGCCGCCTCGCCCTGCGCCTGGAACGAACCTTCGAGGCTCGTGGCGTAGCCCGGCGGCCACCGGGTGGCGTCCACCTGCTCGCGGATGGCGGCGACGACCCGGCCCATGTCGGCGCCCGGCGCGGTGTTGGCCTGGACGACGATCCTGCGCCTGGCGTTCTCGCGCAGGATCTGGTTCGGGCCGTCGGTCTCGCGGATGTCGGCGATCTGGCGCGCGGGCACCCAGCCGGACGGCGTCTCGACCAGGAGGTCGCCGAGCGCCTGGGTCGTGCGCTGGGTGTCGGACAGCCGCATCACCACGTCGAAGCGGCGGACGCCGTCCACCACCCGCGAGACCACCTGGCCGTTCGAGAGCCGGCTCAATTGCTCGACGAGGGCCGCCGGCTGCACGCCGTAGAGGGCGGCCCGGGCGTAGTCGACCCGGACCTCGAGCTGCGGGATCAGCACCTGCTTCTCGACCTGCAGGTCGGCGATGCCGGGGATCGCGGCCAGGCGTTGCCGCAGGTCTCCGGCGAGGCTGCGCAGGGTGTCGAGGTCGTCGCCGAAGATCTTCAGGGCGATCTCGGCCCGCACGCCCGAGAGCATGTGGTCGAGCCGGTGCGAGATCGGCTGGCCGACGTTGACGCCGACCGGCAGCAGGGCGAGGCGGGAGCGGATGTCGGCGACGAGGGCGTCCTTGGCCCGGGCGCCGGGCTTCAGGTCCACCTCCAGGTCGGAGGAGTGGACGCCCTCGGCGTGCTCGTCGAGCTCGGCCCGGCCGGTGCGGCGGCCGACGGAGCGCACGTCGGGGATCTCCAGGAGCAGGCGCTCGGCCACCAGCCCCATCCGATTGCTCTCGGGCAGCGAGATGCCGGGGTTGAACGTCATGTTGACGGTGAACGAGCCCTCGTTGAACGGCGGCAGGAAGGCGCGCGGCAGCCACGCCGCCGCGACGCCGGCCGCCGCGACCGCGACCGCGGCCGCGAGCAGGATCGGGCGCCCGCGGGGCAGGGCCACGCGCAGGGTCGCGGCCAGCGCGCGCTTGAGCCGGCGGATCAACCCGCTCTCGTGCTGGTCGAGGCGCTTGAGGCCGGGCAGGAGGTAGTAGGCCATCACCGGCGTCAGGGTGATCGAGACCACGAGGCTCGCCAGGATCGCGACGATGTAGGCTTGGCCCAGCGGGGCGAACAGGCGGCCCTCGATGCCGGAGAGGGCGAACAGCGGCACGAACACCAGCACGATCACCATCGTCGCGTAGACGATGCCTGAGCGCACCTCCTGCGAGGCGGCGACCACCACCGCGAAGGTCGAGCGCGGGTCGCCCGCCGCGCGGTTCTCCTTAAGCCGGCGAAAGATGTTCTCGACGTCGACGACCGCGTCGTCGACGAGCTCGCCGATGGCGATGGCGAGCCCCCCGAGGGTCATCGTGTTGATCGACAGGCCGGCGAGGTGGAACGCGATGGCCGTCGCCAGGATCGAGACGGGGATCGCGGTGAGCGAGATCGCCGTGGTCCGCAGGTTCAACAGGAAGGCAAACAGCACGATCGCCACCACCACGATCGCTTCCACCAGCACCTGCTCGACGTTGCGGATCGAGGTCTCGATGAAGTTCGCCTGCCGGAAGATCAGCCGGTCGGCGCGCACGCCCGCCGGCAGGGTCGCGGTGATCTCCGAGAGCGCCGCCTCGATCCGGGCGGTGAGCGCGACGGTGTCGGCGCCGGGCTGCTTCTCCACCGAGATCACCACCGCCGGCGCGCCCATGTAGCCGGCGTCGCCCCGCTTGACCTTGGCGGAGAACGACACCTCCGCCACCTGCCGCAGGTAGACCGGCCGCCCGTCCACGGTGGCGACGACCATGTTGCGCAGGTCGTCGAGGTTCATGGTCCGGCCGAGGTTCCGGATCAGGTATTCGCGGGCGTACTGGTCGGTGAAGCCGCCGCCGGTGTTGGTGCCGAACTGCGCCAACGCGGTCTCGAGCTGCGCCTGCGTCACGCCGAGCGCCCGCAGCGCCGTGGGTTGGGGCGCGACGCGGAACTGGCGCACTTCGCCGCCCATCGGGATCACCTGCGCCACGCCGGGGATCGACAGCAGGCGCGGCCGGATCGTGAAGTCGGCGATCTCGCGCAGGCGCATCGAGTCGACCGTGTCGCCGGTGAGCGCGACCATGACGATCTGCCCCATGATCGAGGAGATCGGCCCCATGGTCGGGCTCACCTCCGCCGGCAGCTGCGGCCGCGCCATGGCGAGGCGCTCGGCCACCTGCTGGCGGTTGCGGTAGATGTCGGTGCCCCAGTCGAACTCGACATAGACCACCGACAGGCCGACGCCCGAGACCGAGCGCACGCGGGTGACGCCGGGCAGCCCGTTCATCTGCGTCTCCAGCGGGAAGGTGACGAGCTGCTCGACCTCCTGCGGGGCGAGGCCTTCCGCCTCGCTCATGATCGTGACGGTGGGCCGGTTGAGGTCGGGGAAGACGTCGACCGGCAGGCGCGTGACGGTGAACGCGCCGTAGACGACGAGGATCGCGGCGATGGCGAGCACCGCCAGCCGGTTGCGCAGGGCCTGCGTGACGAGGAACGTGAACATGCCGGCCTCCTCAGCGGATCTGGTTGAGGAGTTCGGAGCCCTGCGTCACGATCCGCTGCCCGGGCTTCAGCCCCGAGACCACCCGCACGCGGGCGGCGTCGAGCGGTTCGACCTGGACCTCGCGCGGCGCGAAGCGCTCCGGCGCGACGTGCTCGTAGACCAGGGTCTGGCCGTTGCCGCCGCGCACCACGCTGAGCCGCGGCAGGGCGAGGCCGGTCTGTTGGGTGTCGGTGGCCGCGAGCACGGTCACGAACTGGCCGGTGCGCAGCTCGGGCGGCGCGTCGCGCACGGCGAACTGGATCGGCACGGCCTGGGCGCGGTCGGCGAGGCCGGCGCCGCGGTAGGCCAGCTCGAGCCGGCGCCCGTCGGCGAGCCGCGCGGTGGCGTCGGCCGTGCTGGCCAGCGCGTCGAAGCTCAGGGCCTCGACCCAGAGACGGGCCGGATCGACGATCTTGAACACCATCGCGCCCGGGCTCGCCATCTGGCCGGCGACCGCGTTGGCCTCGGCGACCACCCCCGAGACCGGCGCCGCCAGCGCTTCGGGCTGCGAGCGGACGCCGTCGAGGGCCTTGCGGCGGTCGACCAGGCCCTTGAGCTCGGCGTCCGCGTCGTCGATCTGGACCTGCGAGACCGCGCCGCCGGGGCTCAGCTTGCGGTAGCGCTCGACCCGGCGCGCGACGATGGCGATCTGCTGGTCGAGCTCGCCCTGGCGCTGGCGCATGTCCGACACGTCCACCGCCTGGACCGGCGGCGTGACGAAGGCCAGCACCTCGCCCTTGCGCACCGGCGAGCCGAGGCGCGGGAACAGGCCGGATTCCGGCGGCGACAGCCGGCCGCCGACCGAGGATTGCACCACGCCGCTGCCGTTCGGGTCGGCGATGATCCGGCCCGGCAGCTCCGTGGTCCGCGCCAGCACGCCCGACGCGGTGACGAGGGTGCGCAGCGTCAGCACGCGCTGGGTGGGTTTCGGCACGAACACCGACCCGTCGGGCAGGCGCCGGGCGAGGTCCTGTGCGCCGGCGGCGGCCATCGGCGTCGGCGCGTCGTGGTCGTCGTCGCCGTGCGCGAAGGCGGAGGGCGCGAACAGCAGCCCGGCCGCCAGCACAAGGAGCGCGACCGCCGCGACGCCCCGGCGGGCTCGCATCAGCACCGTCGCGAGGATGCCGAGCACGAAGCCGGCGCCCCCGACGAGGAACGGCATCGGGTCGGCGCTGCGCAGGTGCGCGCCGAAATCGTGGGCGACGGCGAGGCCCGCATGCCAGGGCGCGGGCTCGACCGCCGGGGCGGGGGGCACCGGGACGTCGAGGTCGACCGGGAACAGGTCGGCCCTGCCGCCGACGGTCACCGTGAACAGCACGTCGTACGCGCCCGGCGTCGCGCTCCAGGGGGCGTCGAGGCGGTAGCTGCCGTCGGGCGCCGCAACCGCCGTCGCCTGGCCCGCCGGCGTCTCCGCCGTGATCGTCGCGTCGGCGACGGGCTCGTTGGTGTCGGCGCGGTCGAGGAACACCGTCAGCCGTCCGTCGCGCGCCACCGCGACGAGTTCGAGGGCGTCGGTGCTGGACGTGCCGCGCGGGGCCTCGACGCCGGGCGCCGCGGCGGCCTCGGAATGGTCGTGGCCTTCGTGGGCGCGCGCCGCGCCGGCCCATAGGCCGAGGGTGAGCGCGGCGGTCGCCAGGAACGCCGCAAGAGACGCCACGAGGGGCGCCGGAAAGGCGGCGGGAAGCCGGATCGTCATGGGAGGTCGACTTTCGCATCGGGACGGAGCGCGGCTCGACCAGACGAGCCGCGTCGTGCGCGCCGGCCGGCGGCGCGCGGTCTCAGGCGAAGGGTCGAGGGGGCTCGGGAAGGGCCTCGGGCACCGCGCTCGGGCGCGCGGTCTCCGGCCCCATCGCGACGCGGAGGCCGTTCAAGTCGTCGGAGCGGACGCCGTCTCCATCCGTGGCCGCGACGAAGACGTGGGCGCAGCAGCAGCCCGGGCAGGCCATGCAATCCGCCCGGTCGGACGCCGAGTCTCCCGCGGCGACGACCGCCGCCTGCATCGCGGGACCCGGCTGGGCCGCCGCGTTCAGGATGTGGCCGACCCCGGAATAGCCGACCGCGGGATGGCCGGCGCCGGTGTGGTTCGCGTGCGCGTGCCCGGCATGCGCCTGGGCGAAGGCCGGGACCATGACGAGGAGCGCCGCGACCCGAAGGATCGCAGCGAGCCGTCGAAGGAGGTGCCGGGCGCTAAGCATCGGGGCGAAGCCTAGCACGATTCGGGCGAAAGGGCAGGGTCGGCTCCGATGATCACGGGTCATGCCGCTCGGGCATTGGCCAAACACCCCGTCATTCCGGGGCCGCGAAGCGGAGCCCGGAATCCAGAGCCGCCGAAGCGTGGGCGACTGGCTCCGCCTCGGACGCGATTCCGCTCACGGCAAGGGCGTCGACGACCGCCTCGGGGTGGCGATGGATCGTCCAGATCAATGTCATGGCCGTGGCGTTCGGCTTCGACTTGCCCTGCTCCCAATTCTTGACCGTCGCCTCCTCCAGCCCGAACCGGAGCGCGAACTGAGCTTGCGAGAGCCGCAGGGCCTCGCGCACGCTCCGGACGGAGATCGGGTCCGGCCCGTGCTTGCGGACCGCGATGCCCAACGCCGTCAGCTCCGAGGCGAGGCGGCTCAGGCTCTCGACCTTCGGGAGCTCGACATAGGCCTCGCCCTTGTCGAACACCTCCGTCATGACCGCGTGGGCGGCCTTCACCGGAAGGTGCCTACGGACCAGGGCGCGGGCCGCCGCCACCGTGTCGAGGTGCGAGCCCGGAAGCCGCTTGAGGTTGAGGCGTTCGGCGGAGCCGTCGCGGACGAGGGTCTCGTCCCGGATTTGCACCCGTGGTCCGAACGCCGCCAACAACGTGGATCGCGTCGACATCCAATTCCTCCATGACCCCCTGCGCGATGTCGCGGAGCACGGCCGCGCCCCACTTCGTCGTCGGGTCGCCGCCGACGTGCATGCCCTTCAGCTCCAGGACGCGTCCCGACAGCGTCACCTCGGCCATCACATCGAGCGAACCCCAGGGGGTCCGCACCTCGACCGTGAAGATCGGGTCGTCGCTGGCGGCATGATCGACGACGATCCGAACCTTGCAGGCCGACACCGGTTCTTCCTGTACGCAGGATGCCTATAAGATGCCGAACGTCCGATCCGTCAAGGCCGCACCCGCGCCGAACGGGATCGGGGCTCACGACAGAACGTTCGGAGCCGCAGAGCGCGTTTTACTTCGCGCCCGTCCGCGCCAGGATCGCCCGCATCCGGGCGATCTCGCCCTCCTGCGCCTTGACGATTTCCTCGGCGAGCGCCCGCACCTCCGGGTCCTTCGAGTATTGCAGCGCGACCCGCGCCATGCCGATGGCGCCCTCGTGGTGGGGGATCATGCCGCGCACGAAGTCGGCGTCGACGTCGCCGCTGTACCGGATCGCCATGTCGGCGTGCATCCGCGCGTCGACGGCGCGGAACGCCTGGGTCGAGGGCGCCTCGCCGGCGGCCGGCGCGGGATGGCGCCCGGCATGGTCCATGTGCTCGTGACCCATCTTATCGTGGTCCATGCGCGGCGGCGTGCTCTGTGCCAGCGCCGCGCCGGCGAAGGTGGCGGCCAGCGCGATCGCGGCGGGGCGGACGATGTTTCGCATGGGGTCGAGGCTCCTCACGGGGATGTGGGCCACCGTGAAGCTTGCCATAGTGGTAAGGTCAACCGCCGCCGGAGGATCGATCGTTCCGGGCGCGCACGCCCGCATCCGGGCCGCCCCCGAGCAGCCGCCCGCCGAAGATTCCGTTCAGCCCGATCACGCCGAGCACGGTGACGGCGTGGATCAGGAGGTCGGTCGCGGTGGCGTCGTGCGGGTGGAACGGGACGAGCAGGGTCGCCGCCGCCGCGGCCGCCGCGAGGCCGCCGAGCGCCGCGGTGAGGTTCGGGTGCAGCGGGCAGGCGCGGCGCAACATCACCACGAGCAGCACCGAGAGCGGCAGCGACACGCCGACGAGGAAGGCGAAGCAGCCCTCCATGGCGTGGCCGTCGGCCGGGGTGGTGCCGGGGGCGAGCCAGCCGCGCAGGCATCCGAGCCCGCTCGCGCCGACCCAGAACGCGGCCGGCACCAGCGGCAGAAGCCCCCAGCGCAGGGAGCGGCCGGGCACGCTGGTCATGAAGGCGGCGAGCGCGGCGGTGATCGCGGTGAGCCCGGCGCAGAGCGCCGCGATGCGCAGGTCCGGCGTGGCGAGGCGCATGCGCAGGCTGTCCATGTCGGCCATCGGCATCAGGATCGCGGCGACCGCCAGCACAGCCGCGAGCCAGGCCGCCGCGCGCCAGGCCGGCGGGCTGAGCCGGCGCACCGGCGCGAGGCCGCCGACGAGGTCCTCGACCAGGGATTCGTGCACGGATTCAGGCATCGCCGCCCTCCTTGTCCCGGGCCAGCGTGCCGCGCAGCGCCTTCAGGGCGCGATGCAGGTTCACCTTCAGCGCACCCTTGCTGCGGCCGGTGAGCGCCGCCGCCTCCTCCAGCGAGCGCTCAGCGTAGGCGAGCTGCTCCACCGCCTGACGCTGCCCGTCCGGCAGCGCCGCCACCGCCCGCGCCAGCGCGGCGTTGCGCTCGTCCGCCTCGATGCGGGTGTTCGGGGCGGGCCCTGCGTCGGCGTGGGCCTCGTAGGCGAGGGGGTCGTGCACTTCCTGCGGGCGGCGCCCCGCGCGGCGCAGCCGGTCGATCGCCCGGCGCTGGGTGATGGCGCGCAGCCACGGCAGGAACGGCCGCGCCGGGTCGTAACTCGCCCGCGCCTTGTGGATCGTCAGCAGGGTGTCCTGCACCACGTCGTCCACCGCCTCGCCGCGCACGCCTTGCGCGCGGGCGATGCCTGCGATCACCGGCAGGCAGGCGTTGAGCAGCCGGCGGTAGGCCGCCGCATCGCCGCCTTGCGCCGCGGCCATCGCCGTCGCCAGACTGTCCTCGAGCGCCATCGCCGCCCTGTCGCCGCGTCGTGTCCCCGACCCTAGCGCAACGGCGCCGCCGGGGGAACGCACCCGCAGCGTGGGAGCCGGGCCGACGGCGGACAGGAACATCGGCGAGCCTCAGGAACGACGTCGGGCGCCCATCGCCCGCATCCGTCTTCGCCGGGGCGGCGTGAAGGTTACGCTCATGCCGAACCTCGCTGAGCCCGACTCATCGAGGTTCGGCCCCCCCCGCGACTGCGGGGCGGCGGTCGTCCGCCGGATCGCATGGGTTCTGACCCATGAGACTTGGTATCAGGTGGCCGGCCCGAGCCGCGCCGCGCCGAAGATCCGGCCGTCGGCGCCCTGCACGATCACCGCGGCGTCGGCGCCGGCCGGGAGCGGAGTCTCCCAGGTCGCCGCCTGACCGCTCCAGCGGCCGAGGTCGGACACGGCGCGGACGACGTTGGCCTGGGCGATGGTGCGGCCGGCGTTCTCGCCGCGGGCGACCCGGGTGGCGTGGCTCGGATCGAACCCGACGAGGGTCACGGTGCCGGCGCCCTGCCCGGCGCCGACCGCGACGACGAGGGTGCCGCCGCGCCGCGCCAGCGTCACCGGCGCCTCCGCGGAGGC